>CAMKRB010000009.1 GCA_946415045.1 uncultured Myxococcales bacterium | reverse complement strand
TCGATCGCAGATCACAGTGTATCTCACACGTATCGGGGTAACGCGGTATCCACGGTCATTAAACAGAAGCTAAAATATGTCGCCCCCGCGTGACTCAGGTGATGAAGCCCTTTTTGGCGTGTCGGATGAGTGCAGCGACACGAGACGGCTTTTTTGCCTAATTCTGCGTTCCTGATACACTGTGATCTGCGATCGAATCGCATTCACGGAGGATTTATGCGCAGAATTCGCAGGTCAACACAAAGAAAATGGATTACACTGGCCGTATTCATCGGCATTTTGGCCTTGTGGGGAATTTGCCAGGTCACAGGCATTCTCAACCGCCAGGATGTGTATTTGCCGCAAACCGTGGCATATGCGCAGGAAGCTGCTGCACCGGTTGCTGTACATGATACGCCGACTGCAATCGACAGCGGCGTCAGGTTTGCACTCTCGGATATCTATTGGGAAGGCAACATCGCTTACGTGAATCTGCCCAACAACGAGAAAGCCCGTCTGTCGCTGAACCGCGATATTCAAACGACCATAGAAAATAGCATGAAGGCGCACCCCGTGCCGCATGGCGGCGCTGTGGCTATCGAGCCGAATACGGGACGCATTCTTGCCATTGTATCTGCATCCAACGACAGGCCGCGTGTAGAAAATTATGCAACCCACGCACTCGCGCCCTCTGCTTCGGTCTTTAAACTGATTACAGCCGCAGCATTGCTCGAAAAAGGCAGCGTCGATACCCAGGCCCGCGTCTGTTATTCGGGAGGCTCAAGCGCATTGAGCGAATCGGATGTCCGTGGCAATCCTGCAACAGACAACACCTGCGCCACACTCGAACAAGCCATTGGTCATTCGATCAATGCGGTCATGGCACGGCTCGCTTACCAGCATCTGAGCAAGGAAGATCTCGAAAAAATCGCGCTCAAATTTGCGTTTAACCGCGAAATTCCTACCGAATTTGATACCGACGTAAGCCAGGCCGAGTTCGTCACTGACGATATCGAACGCGCCAAAAGTGCCGCCGGTTTCTGGCATGTCAACCTCAGTCCGATGCATGGCGCATTGATTGGCGCAGCCATTCAGAATCACGGCGTCATGATGACGCCAATCATTATCGACGAAATCACCAACGGCTCGGGACAAAGCGTTTATCGCGCCAAACCGCGCCCATGGCTGGTCACGATGTCTGCAAGCAACGCCGATATGCTGTCGAAAATGGCCGAAAATACGACGCGCGAAGGCACAGCACGAAAGGCGTTCGCAAATCGCAAGGGCTGGCGCAAAAATGTCCGCGTCGCCGGGAAAACCGGCACCTTATCCAACAAACGTCCGTATTACACGTTCAACTGGTTTGTTGGCTGGGGCAGTGACAATAAAGGCCGCATTGCAGTAGGTGCACTCGTCGTAAACACCGGTGAATGGTGGATCAAAGGCAGTGATGTCGCCGCCCGGGCGATGGGCGCATATTTCAGGGAATAGGCGAGCGTATTGGCGCAGCCAATAGCGAGTAGAGACGTTCCATGGAACGTCTCTTTTTGCGCGGCGTATCGCAGATAGCCGCGCCGTGCGGCGTATTGCCATCCGGCAATAGCCACGCCACATAAAAAACGCCGAAATTACTCAGCCAGCCACTGTTTGAATGCGTCGAGATTGTAATCGCGGCCGAGGAAATTGTGGACCATGTCTTTGGCATCGAGCGCGCCGCCGACGTTCAGAATCGTGTCGCGGTATTTGTGGGCGGTTTCGAGATTGAGCAGGCCCTTCTTGAACGGAATCGCGAGATCCTTGGCGATCGCGAGCGACCACATATAGGTGTAATACATCGACGAATAGCCGTTGAGATGGCCGAAGCTGGCGAACGACTGATCGCCGTCAAATGCCTTGAATGGCGAGTATTTGGCGTAGACGTCGTTCATCGTCTTGAGCAGGTCGATGTTGGAGGGATCCATCGAATGATAGATGTATGAGAGCGCGGCGAACGAGATTTGACGCATGTTGAACATGCCTTTGCCGACGTCTTCGGATTTCTTCATTTTTTCGACGAGTTCTTTGGGAATGACCTCACCCTTGTCGTTGACGGCAAACATCTTGAGTACATCGTAATCCCATGCCCAGTCTTCGAAAAGCTGTGACGGCGCCTCGACGAAATCCCACTCGCAAGAAATGCCCGACTGGCGCGCCCAGTGATGGCGGCTGGCGAACAGATTGTGCAGCAGATGGCCAAATTCGTGGAAGAATGTCTCGACATCGCTGTGTTCCATCAAAGCAGGATTCGACGGCGTCGGCTCGGGGAAATTGCAAACGAGCGTGGCCGCAGGCAGCTGCAAACCTTCGATTCCGCTGTACATTCCGAAGCTTGCGGCATGGCCGTATTTGCCTTCGCGCGGATGCATATCGAGGTAGAAACGAGCGATGAGATTGTCACCTTCGTAGACATCGTAGGCTTCAACCGTCGGTGCCCACACATCGCGATCGGACTGCACAAACGTCACGCCATACAACTGGCTGGCAACGTTGAGAATACCGCGTTTCACGCGCTCGTATGGGAAATACTGTTTCACCGCCTGTGCATCGAAATCGTATTTTTCGCGTTTGAGCATCTCGGTGTAATAGAAGCGATCCCAGGGATAGAAACCATCAGCATCGGCATGTTCACGTTTTTTGAGTTCCATCAGCTCGGCGACTTCCTGGTCGGAACGCGGCTTTGTAATCGTCGCGATATCCTTGATGAAACCTTCGATCGTCTCGGTATTCTTGGCCATTTTGTCGTAGGCATTATAGGCAGCCCAATTCGGGAATCCCAGCAACGTCGCGTATTCGTGGCGCAGCTGCAGCAGATTCTTGAACACTTCGTCGTTTGCAGGATAAGCGCGGCTGCTCGACAGTTTGGTCAAATCGGCGCGTACTTTCTCGTTCTTGGCATATTTCAGCACCGGGAACAAATCGGTGTAATCCGTCGTAATCGACAGTTTGCCGTCGGCATCGGGCGTATGCTGCTTGATGAAATCTTCAGACAGACCGTCAAGCTCTTCGGGCGTGACGAGCAATGTCTTTTTGTCGTCGCGGATATTGCGGTCGAAATCCTGGCCAGCTTTCACCATGGCTTTGTCGATTTCGGCAAGTTTCGCACGGGTGGCTTCGTCTTTATCGACACCCGAAAGTTTATAACTCTGGAGCGTTTTCTCGACATAGCGTTTGGACGGCGCATCGAGTTTCGATGTATCGACATCGTTCACAGCGGCATAAAGCACAGGATCCATCTGGATTTCGGTCAAAACGGCGGCCGCACGCTCGGTGCATTTTTCGGCTGCGGTACGAACGGCTTCTTCGGGATGCGTATTGGCCATCAGTTCCGAAATCCCCATAATACGGTCGAACGAGATATCGATTTCATTCAGCGGTTCGAGCGTATTTTCGCGCGTATGCTTGCCGGATACGGCCTTAATTTCGCCGCGCAGTCTGTCAACATTGGCCAGATTCTTGTCGCATGTGTTCTGTGCATCTTCGGCAGAATTAAAAATCACCGGCAAATTCATCGGTTCAATGCTAAATGCATGTGTCATCTGTGGTACCTCCGATTCTGTGGTTTTGCCGGCGCAGCCAGAAAAACTGCCGGCAGCCATACACATTGCAAACAGAATAGACAATTTCCGCACAATCATTCTCCTTATTCAGTTCTTTTCAGTTCTTTGGGATTCGGGCATGAATCCCACGTTTGCGCGAGCTATTTAATGACATGCAGGGCTTTGTGGCAATCATTTATTATCATAAACATGAAAAAACAGATGCCAGATGCGTGCGAAATCTATAGAATATTGTGCGCATTTCGGAGGGCAAAAGTGTGCCTGCTCCAAACCACAGGTTTTCCGAAATACCGCCTGTTATTCTGTCGTTTGAGTCACAGAACGCATCGTTTGGTGGTGCGGATAAAGACTTTTTTGGATAAAGCAAAGTGAAACCGAATCCACGCTTATTATTGTTGCTCTTATTTATTCTGGCGCTGGCCATGCTTTACATGCAGACCGGCGGAGGCCACGAATCCAATGAAAAACTCAAGTTCAGCGAGTTTTCCCAGGCAGTACGGTCGAATCAGATAGCCTCTGTCGAAGTTCAGGGTGAAATCATCAGCGGTGAGTTTACGCCCGAAGCCCAGGCCGAATTCAACAACAAGACGAAATTCCAGACGATCGGCGTTTTGAACGCAGACATGCAGGATTTGCTCGAAGAGCACAAAGTGAGCTACGAGTTTATCGAAGCCGACGAAATCTCGTGGTGGCAGCAGCTTTTGATGTATTCGCTGCCGACAATTGTGTTGATTGCATTTTTTGTATACATGTTCCGGCAGTCACAAATCGGCGGCGGAAAAGCACTGAGTTTTGGGAAATCCAAAGCCAGAATGCTCACGCCAGACCAGCACAAGGTCACATTTGCCGATATTGCGGGCATCGACGAAGCCAAGGCAGAACTCGTTGAAATCGTCGATTTCCTCAAAAATCCTGCCAAATATCAGCGTCTGGGCGGCCGCATTCCAAAGGGCGTATTGCTGATGGGATCCCCCGGAACCGGTAAAACACTGCTCGCCAAAGGTGTCGCAGGTGAAGCAGGTGTGCCATTTTACAGCATTTCCGGATCAGATTTTGTCGAAATGTTCGTAGGCGTTGGTGCAAGCCGCGTACGCGATTTGTTTGAAGTGGCCAAAAAGAACGGCCGCTGCATCATCTTTATCGACGAAATCGATGCTGTGGGTCGTTACCGTGGTGCCGGACTGGGCGGCGGACACGATGAACGCGAACAAACCCTCAATCAGCTGCTGGTCGAAATGGACGGATTTGAAGCGAATGACGGCATTATCGTGATGGCCGCCACCAACCGTCCCGATGTGCTCGATCCCGCTTTGCTGCGTCCCGGCCGGTTCGACAGACGCGTCGTCGTTCCCAATCCCGATGTAAAAGGCCGCAAAAGCATTCTCGAAGTACACACCAAAGACAAACCATGTGCCTCCGATGTCGATCTCGATACCATTGCGCGTTTGACGCCGGGTGCATCCGGTGCGGATCTGGAGAATATCGCAAACGAAGCCGCACTCATCGCAGCTTCCCGCGATGCCGATGCCATCGAAATGAAAGATTTCGTCGAAGCTCGCGACAAAATCGCCATGGGCCGCGAACGACGCAGCATGGTCATCTCCGAACACGAAAAGAAGACGACCGCATACCACGAAGCCGGACACGCCATGGTCACTCTTTTGCTCAAGGATGACGTCGATCCACTCGCCAAAATTACCATCGTTCCCCGTGGTCGTGCACTCGGCGTCACATATTCACTGCCCGCTGAAGACAGACTCTGCATCACCAAGAAATACGCCATTAACCGCATCGCCATTTGCATGGGCGGACGCATCGTCGAAGAGATCGTCTTTAACCAGCTCACCACTGGGGCCGGCAACGATCTGGAACAAGCCACCAAGCTGGCCAAGAAAATGGTCACCGAATGGGGCATGAGCGAAAAACTCGGTCCGGTCGCTTTCGGCGATCAGGACGAACAGCCATTCCTCGGACGGGAACTGGCGCATTCCAAGAATTACTCTGAACATACCGCACAGATGATCGACGAGGAAATCCGCCGTTTCCTCACCGAAGGCTACGAAATGAGCCGCCGTTTGATCACCGAAAATATGGAAAAAGTCGAACTCCTGGCTCAGGCACTGATCGAATTCGAAACGCTGGATATCGCGGATGTCAATATCCTGCTTGAAAGCGGTATGGATGCGCTGCGCACCGAAATGAAAAATCGCGAAACCGGCGATAAGGAACGCGTCGCAAAATTCGCTTTCGAATCCAAACTCGCACAAAAAATGGCCGAAAGCGTTAAGAATACTAACGATTCCCTTCTCAACAATCTCCCTCCGATCGAACTCGAACCGGACGACAAGGACAAGAAAGAAGAATCTGTGTAAAATGATGACTATCGTTGAGGCAGCTAACGAAATCGGCTGGGAAATCCACCAGGAACCGCAGCACATTGCACTGTCGTGGCTGCCTTTTATCTTTGTATCGCAATCAAACGATAGTTGCAGAATACCGGATGGATTCCGGGCATATACCATTGCACCAGGCGCGGTTGTTCGCCACGCCGGCGGTACGCGTCATCTGATATTTTCCCCGGCATTTATCGATGGTCTGCATCAGGGCGGCACGCTGTTTGTTGCAGAATCGCCCTTGAGCTGGCTAAAGCTCATGCGCAGCGATCCCGGCCATCCTTTTGTTTCGGCACTCAAATCCTATCATCGTGCGCATCAGACCTGGCAGATCAAGTCGCAGATGCTCGATTTGTCGCAGCCTGCGATCATGGGAATCTGGAATGTCACTCCCGATTCGTTTTCATCGGGGTTTGATGAAAATGCCGCATCTTTTGAACACGCACAAAAGCTGTGTGCAGATGGTGCAGATATCCTCGATATCGGCGCAGAATCCACGCGTCCCGGGGCGGTTGAAATTTCGTCTCAGCTTGAAATTGCGCGTCTCGAAGCGCCGCTTGAATGGGCATCAAAACACGCGAAATGCCCGGTTTCACTCGACTCCCGTCATCCCGAAACCATCGGATGGGCAGCAGAACACGGGTATATCGATATCATCAACGATGTCGCGCTCAACGATCCCGACGACGGCAACGGGCCAAACGAAGGCGCGCGAATGCGCCGAATCGCTGAAATTGCAAACGCCCATTCGATCGGTCTCGTCATCATGGCCTGGCAGCCCCACAATGCAGAAGTGCTTTCATTCGACGCCTGTCTTGAAAAAATCATCATTCAGCTAGCCCAACGAATGGACTATACATTCAATTGTGGTATGAACATGCACGCGATTGTCGTCGATCCCGGCATCGGTTTTGGCAAAGGCCCCGACAATGATTATCGGCTCATTTTCGAGGCTCCCGCAATGCTTGCGCTTCTCGGCAGACCCGTTCTGATTGCGCACAGCCGAAAAAGATGTCTGGCCAGATTCACATCGGGCAACCCGCATGAAATCGATCTCTGCACAGCCATTGCAACGGCGATGACACTGAAGCATGGTGCCGCAATCGTTCGCGTGCACACCCCGTCAGATGCAGTGATCGCAAGGTCTCTTGTTTCCGCTTTTCGGAGCTCACCATGTTAGAGCAATTGTTCTCCAGTTTCTACGGATTTACAACGATTGAAATCCTGCGCGCGTTGCTCGATATCATCATCGTATGGTACCTGTTTTACAAGGTGCTCATGCTGCTGCGCGGCACCAAAGCCATGCAGATTCTGTTTGGCCTGCTCATCTTTGTTGCGCTCTATCTCATTTCCAAGCCGGAAATCTTCGATCTTGCCACGCTCAACTGGATTCTCGACAACTTCATATCCTATTTCATCGTCATCATCGTCATCATTTTCCAGGAAGACATTCGCCGCGGTCTGAGTGAATTCGGCAAAACAGATTCGCTTGCCAACAAGTCACAAGCCGAAGAACGTCTTTCGGCAGAACCGATAGAAGAAATCGTCAAAGCCGCGTCTTTGCTAAGCGAGCGCCACATCGGCGCATTGGTCGCCATCGAAATGGAAGCCGTGCTCGATCAGTATATGGTCAAGGGCATCAAAATCGACGCGAAGATCACCAAAGAACTCCTCGTATCCCTGTTCATCCCGTTCAAAGCCAATCCCACGCACGATGGTGCTGTCATCATCCGTAACCAGCGCATCGATCGCGCCGGCTGCTTTTTGCCGTTATCCGCCAACGATCGCATCGACAAAGCCCTTGGCACCCGCCATCGCGCCGCCATTGGACTCAGTGAATCGACGGATGCAGTCATCATTGTTGTTTCGGAAGAAACCGGCATCATTTCGGTCGTACACAATGAATTGCTCACCAGACGCCTCTCACCCGAAGCGCTGCGCGACTACCTGCACAAAATCTTCCTCTCCTCCATCCAGAATAAGAATTATGCAGGGACATCCGCTCTCGCCCGCCGATTCCGCACCTGGCGGCACAAAAAAGAGGATGTCACATCAAAAGATCACAACCCCTCCGCAAAAGCATGATCTAAGCCCCGGTCATTCCACGGATCATTGATACCATGAACACGAATCTGGCCAATAACACATCCAATCCCGATATAAAAATTCCGGTTTCGACACCGCCGAATCGCACGCTGCTCAACCGCATCAGCGCCAATCTGCCGCAAAAGATGATTGCACTGGTCTGCAGTCTGATTCTGTTTATCGTCGTGCTCAGCGACCGCAACATGTCCGCGAGCTTCGAGAAACTCCCGGTCGAAATCACGCTCCCCGAAGGTTACGACACCGTTGAATCCCTGAACGATATCACCGTCGATGTCACCGTTCAGGGGCGTGCATCGCTGCTGCGCGAGATCAATCGCGATGTGATTGGTGCCATCACGCTCACACCGCCTGCGCGCGAGGGAAATGTGCAAATGACGCTGCATGCAGATATGCTCAGCCTTCCCGACGGCGTACACATCGAAAAATTCTATCCGGAATTTATCGGTGTCAATCTCGAACCCGTTGAAAAACGCAGCGTCCCCATCAGCACCGATCACATCTTCACCGGCGAGCTTCAGCCAGGCTACCAGCTCGGCGAAATCCAAATGACCCCCGAAGAAATCGAAATCTACGGCCCCAAATCGGTCATCTCCGACACCAGCCGGCTCTATATCGAAACCATCGATCTCACCGGTAAATCCGCCACATTCAACGTCACGCGCTGGCTCGTTCTCAACCGCGCCGGTTTGCATGCCGACACACAAAAAGTGGAAGTCACGGTCAACATCGTCTCCAAATCACAAAACAAAGTCATTCTGGGCGTTCCGGTCGTCCCCCTCAATCTCTCGCAGGATTACGAACTCGTCCCGCCAACCATCGATCTCACGCTCGTCGGCGACGAGGCTTCACTTGCCAAAATCGACGCCTCGCGCATCTTCATCACGGTCGATGCCAGCGCCGACAATACCGCGCAGGCACACACGCGCACGCTTAACAAAGACGATTTCAACGTTTCCAATCTTCCAAGCGGTGTTGCGTTCGACGACACCAAAATCCCCACGATTCTGTTAAAAGTTTCGGCGGATTCCGACAATAGCATCGAATAATGGCAGGGGGCTCACGCCCCCTCGCGGCTATTGCATACGCCGCGCCCCCACGGCGCTATGGCTGCGCCATACGCGCCGCCTTTGTTCCCCAACGATTCTGTTGTTCCACGTTCAGAGCATCATGCACACCCCGGTCTTTCATTATTGCTTACCTTTGGCGCTGAGCATTTGCATGCTGGCAACCACAGCCTCATGTAAACGCAGCAATTGCACCATCGAAACCGAAACCAGCGCAAATGCCCCTCAATGCATTGCACCGCAGCCTTCAGCCGATGCCGTCTACGAATCGTGGCATAGTGACAACCACTTGCTGCACACCTATTTCGGCGGTCTGCATTTCGATCCCGGTGCTCCCGAAGGTGCCAAATATATCGAACGAAACGATGTATCGCCCTGGTTAAAGCCGGAATTCATCACCCCCGAAATCGCTTCAGCCGATAAAATGCCATGGGCAGAAAACCGCTATCTCCGCTGGCTTGCAGCCCAAAGCACAACGGTGCATTTTCCATTCTTTCCCGACGACTGGCCAGACGATCTGTTCGTCGAAGTTACGCTCAGACCCAAGAACAATCCCTCGATGGCGGTTCGATTCTATAAACCCGACGGCAACGGCGGGCGCGTATGGTCCGATCCGCTCACCACGGATCTCACGCCGGGATACTATGGCTATCGCTGGAAAGTCCCCAAAGAGTATCTCTCCAAAGACGGCATGCAGCTGATGCGATTCTCTTTTCCGGGAACGTTTTTCGAAGGCGACAGCCGGGTTTCAGCCAAGTTCGTCAACATCGGTTTTGGGCCGTCCGACCAGCCCGCAGGGCGATTTACAGTCGCACCGGCCAATAACCAAACTGAATCTGCCGATGCACGTGTACTGGACCAAAAACTGCCTTCCTATCGGTTGCATACCGGTGACGTACTCGAAAGATTTATGGTCGTGCCGGATAACGCCTCGCTTAGGTTTTATGCGGCCCCTGCTGCATTTCTTGAAACGCCCGGAAAACTCACCGTCGAACTCTCAACCGACACCGAAAACGCACAGTTCGACACTCACATGCTCGCCGAACTCCAGCTCACTCCGGGGGATTGCTGGCAACTGCAGGAAATCGATATCTCGGAATATGCCCAGCAGGCCGTCAGATTTCGAATCCATTTCGATGCCGATCCCTCAGAACAGATCTTCAAAACCACCACGCGCCATGCCGAAGCCTATCTCTCATCACCTGAGATCGTTGTTTCGGATGCCGAACCCCTTGCAAAAGCGCATGAAACCATGGCCTCAGCGCATCGAATCATCGTGCTGGCCATCGATAACCTCCGCGCAGACAGGCTGCGCATCGAAGCCAAAAGACGCGCCACACCTGTGCTCAGTCACATGGCCGACGAAGGCATTCTGGGCACTGTGATGGGCGAAGGCATTTCACATGTCGCCATGACCACGTCATTCCTCACCAGTGTGCCGGCCTATGTGCACAAAGTCTATTCCGTCGGAACCCACGTGCGTGAGAATATGACGTCCATTGCCGAAGCAGCGAAGCCAAAAGGCTGGAAATCCTACTTCTACTCGACTTCTGGCATCATCGATTCCACGCGAGGTTTCGCGCAGGGGTTCGATGAAGTCAATCAACTGAACAAGGAGGATCGCACAGATACGCGTCAGGCGCTCGAAGCCGTCGCTTCTGCCATTGCCGCTTCTCCGGAAAATTCGCTGTTTTACGTCCATCTCTCCGAACTGCGCCTGCCCCATCGCATCAGCGACGAAAAACTCGAACTGTGGGGCGTGCCTGGATACAACGGGCCAATTGAACCTGCGGCCATGCAAAACATCGCGGTGATGCGCGATCCCGGACCGCTGGATGCGCGGCAGTTCGAGGCTTATTACGATGGTGAGCTCTCAGAAATCGACGAAGCCATCGGCGAATTTCTCAATCGCATCGGCGACGACAATCTGGTCGTCGTCTTTGGTACGCACGGCAATTCACTGGGCGAATCCACGCTCGGATACGAACAGGGGCTCACACCGTGGGAACTCTTCACGCCCTTTGTTTTCTATATGACTGGCCATTCCTTTGGCATTCGCCGCGAGGGACTCACCACCGCCTCCGAGCTGTCCGTTTCGATTCTCGATTTGATCGGTGCCGATTTGCCAGCCAATTCCAAAACCATCTTTGACTATCACAATGCGCAGCCATACGCGCAGCACGACGGTGTATCAGCCACTGCATCCATGCGGGATTTCTATCGCATCCGCCGCGAGGGCGTGGATGCGCTGTTTTCAACCGGGCTTGACGGCAATCCGGCGCGTTCAGACGAAGAGCCCAAACCCATCACGCGGCAGGCTTTGCGCGAGCAGATTGAATAATCATGCCTAAAATTCAAGCATGACTTCCAGCGACGGATTGACCAGGTGCCGATCCAAATCAAACACTTTCGCAAAATCATCGCTGAGCAGAAACCATACGACCAGCCCAAAAGATACGCTGCGCAAAACATTTTTGCGCTGATCGAACGGTCGCACCATCACGCCGGGACCCGATTCAAACGTAAAGATTCCCGTTCTGCCTGACGTAAATGTCATCTGTCCCCGCAAAGCCCCCAGCAGCGATACAAGCCTGTCGGATGTATGGATGTCGACCACGGCTTTCAGATTCAGACTGCCAACAGCGCGACGCGACAAATACTGGTTGTGGTAACGATATCTGTATGTGTCGTCCCATCCGGTCATGCATCCCAAACCGATCAGCGCCTGAATGGAAACGTAGCGAAATCCCGGCCAGTCAAGGCCAAGGTAAACTGCGATATCCAAATCGGACTGAGCAGCGCCTTTTCCCGTATCATAGCTGTTCAAGCGGAATTCCGGATTCAGCACGAGCAGCGAGCGTTTATAAACGGCTTCATCATTTGCGTATGCCTGCTGCATCGTGATCACAATCAAAGCGATCCACAAAAATAAGGATGTAAGCAGGCATCGCATGAGAATCGAATGTCAGTTCAATGTCGCAAAAACGATCACGACGACCAAAACCACAAGCAGCACCAATACACCGAGCAAAACCTTGTTCAGCATCGACATATTATTGAAGAACTGAATCAAAGCCGGAGGATTCTTGGCAGGGCTCTCAACACTTGGCCTGGATTCCTTCTTTTCGGCAACGACATGATGACTGCGGGATGGTGCCGATTTCTTCATCTCTTCGACGATTTCCACCAGTTCAGCATGCAGTGCGTTGCCATTGGGATAGCGATCCTTTGGCTCCTTGTTCATGCATTTATAGATGCAATCGAGCAAACGCTTGGGGGCATCGAAACCATCGCGGGGAACGCAGACCGGGGTTTTGTCATAAACCTGGGCATGCATGACTTCCATTGGCGAATTCTTTTTGCTGTCGAACGGGACGTGTCCGGACACGATCTGGAACATCATCACGCCCATGGCATAGACGTCGACGGCAGCAGTGATATCGGTCATACCCATGGCCTGTTCAGGGCTCATGTAATGGGGCGTACCAAAAGCCACACCGGCCATCGTCAGTTTTTTGCTGGCATTTTGCAGACGAGCAAAACCGAAATCCAAAACCTTGGCATGTTCTACGCCATTTTCATCTTTCATAATAAAGACGTTTTCAGGCTTGAGATCACGGTGGAAAATTTCGTGTTTATGAGCTTCGCCAAGAGCTGCAGCGATTTCGACAGACCAGTCAAGCAGCGTGCTCAGCGGCGGAACATCGCGTTTGAGGGCTTCGTACATCGAACGACCCACCAGCAGTTCCATTGCCATAAAAATGGTATTAAATGCCGGTTCGGGCGCACAACCATACAACTTCACGATATTGGGATGATCGAGTGCTGCAACGACTTCTGCCTCACGGAAAAAACGAGCTTTCAGCGTCTCGTCTTCCATGTACTCGCTCTTTAAAATCTTGAGGGCAACCGTTTTGCCGGTATATTTGGCACGAGCTCGGTAAATCTTGCCCATACCGCCTTCGCCGATCAACGCGACAGGCACATACTGCCCACCGATCAGAGCCCCCATCAACTCGTCGTCCGGAGCCTTCATCAGATCTGCCGACTCGATGTAATGCCGGTGATCCTGCGGACACTCCTGACAAAACTCACCTTCTTGATGACATACAGGACATATTGCCATTTTGGTTTCCTACTAAAAAAAATGACGCCCCCGTACACACAGGGGCATTTTTCACCTTACTGTATTTTATTCAAATTGGCAACTATCCTTTGAATGCAAACAATTACCAGTTCGTCGGCTGATAAAACCAATATCGGAACATGTTGACATCACGATCTGCCGTCAGGCAGGTCTGTCGAATCTTCAGCACCGTATCATTCACAAAGTGTGATGGAATCACAAACGGCCAGTTACGCCAACGCGCACGCATATCACATCCGGGACACACGGAAATCCCTGCATCCTGACCATTCACATTCATCAAAATCTCGAAATCGCCTCGGGCATAATCCATCATTCGAATGATGCACAAATGCGTATCGGGAATCACACCGGAAATCTCGTATTCGCTGTAACCACCTTCAATAGCGACGCCGACATCCTCAATGAGTGCGCCATCGGGAAAATAGTTTCTGCGCCGTTCTTTCCACATATCGCGGGCATCCGAAATGCGGAACTTGTATTTGCGCTCCGATTCCTCGTCTGTGATATTCAATTCCCCCATCAGCATCCATTCCAGATCGTCGATACTGAATATCAGCGGCATCTCTGCAGACCAGACCTTCACAAAATCCCAGTTCGTAGAGATCGGATAAACCTTGGGAAGCGGTTTGACCTGGCCATAGATATAGACGCGGTTATCATTGCCCAGCAAACGCGTGACATGCGCATACGATATCGACAGCTTTTCGAGCTGAACAATCGCCATCGGCAGTTTCTGCATGAATGATTTTCCAGGCTCATCCAGAAGCAAACGGAATGCACGGCAATTGTCCACATGGCGCGACCACTCCGGACGATCCAGCAGATACGGATTGATCTTCTCGGTCACGCTTTGCACCAGCATATCGTCAAATGCCTTGAAAAACCTCAGGATGCCAGGCAATGCGCCTTCCCGCAGGGCATACGAATCGAGCAGCTCATCCATGATCGCAAAATCCTGGCTGAACAAGGCGAGTTCCGCCAGTTTCGGATGACCGCCAAGTCGCTCAAATGCGTTGCGTCTGTCGTTGAGCAGCCGCTTCAGCTGTAATCGCACTTCCATCGGCATGCTGCGATGAGACGGTATATTCTTGCGATAACGCAAATCGATTTCATTCGGGCCGGGAGACGATGGATCAACCGCATCGATAATCGCCGTGCAATCCTTGGTCACCAGTACGCGGGCAAGCTCCAGCTGCTTGTCATCCGCAGGGCGATCGCTCACGATAAACCGATAAGTCTCCCGAAAATACTTATTCTCAATTCGCCCGTCCCCCATCCGGACGCGATCACACGCCATCTCCTGGTAGACGATCTTTACGTACAGCGTCGTCGGCAACTGGAACTTATCGAGCTCAAACGCCACGGTCTCGTTCTCATTCACCATCACCATGCGACCCAGCGAATCCAGACCATATCCCGGCGTGATATCCACCTTCAGACAGGCTTCCGGCTGTGCCCGCACCAACAGCGTATACTCGCCATTCGAAATGCCCATCCCGTGCAGATATGCCTGGTGCAGAAGCCGCTTCTGCAAATGGAAATCATGGCGTGCATTCCAGTCTTCTTCTGTGAGAAAGTGTTTAAAAAAGTGTACGCGTTTATAGCCCTGTACGTCTTTATCCGATGAACTCATGAAGCGCTCCAGCGAAATGGCGTTCGACAAATCCCTCTAACGATAGCAGGTATCTTTCACTACAACTGGAAAAGCGGCGCTGGGGCCGGCGTATCGTTTGGCACAGTCTGCGCAATCAGGCGAGCATCTTTCGCCATTGTCTCCTCACAAAGATTGGCCATGTTCATCAAATCGTCTTTAAACGCAGCTTCAAAAGTCGAGACTACTGCACGATATTCACCATTTTTTCCCCGCATCGACTCGAACGTCGATTCTGCGCCATTGCGCACGCATGTGCCCGCTGCACCATACGCACGGAGCTCGAATGCACCCGCATCATCTTCGTCCGAAACCGCTGAGCACAACGATTTGTCGCCATCATGCACGCATTCAATTCCGGTACAAATCGGATCTGCACGATGTTTTACGACGTATTTCAAAACCTTCATCAGAGCCTGAAACGTCTCATAGGCATCGAATTCACTGCGCTTTGTGTCAGCCGCCAGTCCTTTCAGACTGCTCTGTGCCTGCGAAAACAGCGCCTCCAGCCGTCCCGCATTGTACCAGATAACGCTGTATTTATGCGCGTATGCGCCCGTCAAAACACTAATCGTAAACTGCACAGCATACGTCTTTTCGCAATGAGACATGTTTCCTCCATGGTCAAGGGTCAGGTGACACGATTCAAACACCGCCACTTATAATCTAACGCGATCATCAAAAAAATGCGCGCAATTTCATTTTTTTTTAACGCGATTCAGCCGGGGCTCTGCCCCGGACCCCGCCATAAGTACATGATTGCGCGGCTACGCGTCGCAGGCGGCAAGGGGCGTTGTTCCGCGAACGCCCCTTGTAATTCCGCGCGTCCGGGGGCGTTGCGGGGCACAGCCCCGCATCGGGGGTAGGCGCGTATTTGCGCAGCAAATAGCGCCGCAGGGGGCCTGGCCCCCTCATCACCAAACCATAGAGGAATGCGCGAATTGCGTCCGCAGCAGACGCATCGCTAATTATACTGTGCCTGCACCAAATGATCGCCGCTCGCAACGGGAAGCAGAACGAACAAACCATCGCCGGTCGTTTTGAGCACCGTCAAATCAGACGATGTCTTATCGAGCCAGAGCGCATGCAATGATCCGTGCTGCGATTTGCGGGGAATGGCAACCGTAAAGTTAAACGGCGCATCGGGAATCACCAGCTGAACATTCAGCACACGGGTCTGAGGACTGAATGAATAATGCATACGCGCCTGCTTGCGCAGCGTATAGTGATGCATAAAACTCTTCACCGTCGTCGTCCACACGCCATTATCTGCGGCTTGTTTTATCAGCCCCATCCAGGTCTGCGGCGATAAATGGCTCGGATGTTCGAGCATCGTATTCGCATTAAAATTGACCAGAACCGGTTCGTGATACGTCGTCTCCGATTCCTTCAGGATTTGTGAGGAAATGTTGTCGGGCAATGTTTCCAGACCGGATTCATCGTTCACAATCGTCGGAAATTCGTAGGTCGGCATGGGCAGACCATTGCGTTCCAGCGGCAAAAACGGAAATCCCGTCCCAAACAGATAGCCATACTGTTCGGGATGCGTCGGCGCATACGAAACATCGATCTGGCATTTGGCTCTCGAAAGATAGCGAAATGGCGTGGTGTAATCCTTAGTCCACAGTGACGATGCGAATTTGCATGTCGACAGCGGGTTGCCAAGACGATTGGAAACCGTCTTTTTTTGCGAAACGATATTGGATTCGACGACGACTGGCTTAAAAAACGACGGGCCGTATTTTTTATAGATTCTGCCGACCGGTGGTCTCAGAAACGACACACCGACATCAAATGCGCGATTGCGCCAGGTTTCAAGCGTCTCTTTTGAAATGCGGCTGGCCGTCACAAGCCAGGTGCTCTGAATGCTCTGTTTTCGCTCGTATTCGGCAAGGTTAAAGGCTTCATCGCTCAGATTTCCGGTCTCGTGTGAAATCAGCAATGCCGAACGATACCCATCGGGATATGGCCAAATCATGGGCATTGGCGAGGCATACGACACGCTCGAAAGCACATGCATCTTGATCAAATCGGCGTATGGGACGGTATTCTTGCGCAATTTCTCGCTGAGTATAAAGTCGGATGTCGAGGGCACTTCATCCGTTTCGATGCTGAAATTGTCTCCGGGGCGTCCCTGCTGCATTGCCGTGACGATTTGCCCAAGATTAAACGCAAGCACAAACACATAACCGGCACCTGCATTGCGGCGATAATGCGCAATTGCGCCATCGAGTTCGAGCAGCAAAGCATCGGTTGCCAGGGTTTCAGAATCGAGTGCATCCAGCCGCATCACCTGTGAATCGATAGGCGTATTCAGCATCTGGTCGCGCCACAATCCCTGAAGCGGCGAATTCGGTGCATCTGTAAAATGCTTGATGGCCGTACTCACCTTGGCGCGGCGCTTTATCGCAGTCAGCGACGACCACTCGGGTGAAGGCATTTCGATGATTAGATTTGCCCCCAGCTGGACCGCCTGGTAGACGAGCTGAATCTGTGCATCGGTCATCGTTTCGGCCGTCTTTTGCGGCACGACGATCAAATGCGCGGACTGAAGCGAAGCCGCCGATTGGATATCGCGCACCAACGATATCGTAAACGGCCCAATATATTGCGAAAGCACATTGTACCACGCAAACGAAAAATCCATCTGCGGCCAGGATGCTGCAGTTTCGGTACTGTCCGGCAATATGAGCAGCACATCCGACTGTCCCAGCTGCTGCGGCATCACCGCTGTGCCCACATCATCCTTGCTCGATATCGTGATGGGCGCATAGTTGAGCAGCGCGCATATCCCCAAAATCAGCGCGATCGCAACCGCTATCAGTTCCACGCGGAATCTGTCACCAAATGTTGAATCACTTCGCATGGCTGTTACTCGTAAATCACACCGACGGCGTTATAGCCTTTCGAAAGCGGAATGAGCTGACGCTCGATGCCAAACAGGGTCACCGTACGCGTCTGGATTGTATCGGTCAGCACACAATCTTCCCGTGCACGCTGCACACAACGCCGTGCCTCGACAAAATTGAGATCTGCAAAGGTTCGCGGCACAGTCAGCGTCATGCCCGATTCGGGGGCCAGTGTGTTGATGACCAGTTGCGATGACTTGCGATGACCTCCGGACGAATTCCCGGAATAGCTCGATTTCAGCTCGGCATTGATGCGAGCCCGAGTAAACCGCAAAAAGTTCTGTATGCTCGCAATCCAGTGTTTGTGCGTTGTCGCCGACTGATATATCGATTGCCAGACGACAAATCCATCCACATCGGGGTTCAGAGAAAACAGGTTTGTGTCGAAGGATACCCCAATGGCCTCGTGATGCTGTGACGCACTCTCTTTTAGCAAGGATTCCAGTATCGCCGCTTCCTCGTTTGTTTTCAGAGACGGAAACAGCACCGGGAATTCGAGAATATTGAACACCTGCCCATTCGTATCGATCGGCATAAACGGCAATCCGGTGGCGAATGCATACCCCGGATCATCCATCGGTGCACGATACGAAGCATCCGCCCGGAATCCGCTGGCCGACAGCATCTGGAATGCCCGCGTATAATGCGGCGTCCACAGGCCATCGCGAGACTGCGACGAAAGCAGCGGCGTATGCGAATCCAGACGCGCTTTGAAAACGGTTGTCTGTTCATCGATATTGTACTGCCGCCACACCGGCGAAAACTTAAATGGACCAACCGGCTCACGGGCATGCGGCATCTCAGCAGTGTTCAGCTCAAATTCGAGTCCCAGCTCGCCATGATTCTGTTGCACCCTATCGATCCCTTCGTCCGTGATGCGCAATGGGGAACGGGCAAAAATCGTCGACGTCGCCTTGAACGTCGACTCATAGTTCGACATCCACAATGCCGCATCACCGGATCCGCCCTCGCGCTGCGATACGATAAGCGCCCCCTCCATGCCATCAAAAAACGGCCAGAATCCCGTGACAGGAAGCGCATCGTTAATCACTGCAAACAGCAGATAGCGCTCCAGAATATCGGCAAGCGGTATCGACAGCTGGTCGACCTGGGCGAGATCTGAAGTCTCGATCTGACGCGTCTCGCGCATGTTGCGAATCGTGAAATTATCCAGCGGCCTTCCCTGCTGCAGCGACGTAATCAGCATGCCATAATCGAAATCCAGCGTTATCACCTTGCCAGTCGCATAAGATTTCGAATAAATCACCGGAATGCCGTCGATCGTCATATAGGTCTGGGAATCGTCCAGCGGCCCCGCAGATCCGACAAGCTGTGTCATGCTCGACAGATCCAGCGCCCCCAGTGGCTCCATCCAGGTGTTTCCCAAATCCTTCACATAGGTCACGTTCTGCGGCGTCCGAATCCCGCCCTTGCCATCGGCAGATGCGATAGCCCGCAGCTGGTCTTTGGGCATCTCCATCACTGCAGTGCCGCCGCGTTCCAAAAAACTGCGCACCTTGGGTGCCCACGACCCCTGACCAGCCACTGAACGCGTCAGAATAATGCAGTTGTAACGAGACAAATCGGTCTCAAGAAAGCTGGCGGCATCGATATGGGATACGGGCCCCACTTCCTGTTGGAAAGTATTCAGCCAGGCCAGCGAAAATACCATTTCACCAAAAGATTTGGGCGACTGAACGAATGCATCGTAATCGACGACGATCAAAAAATCGCTCGTCGCATCCAGCGTCACCGGTGCCCCCGGCGAGAGACGGGAATCGTTGCGAATCGTCACCGGATGAAAGCACACATACACGAACACGCACGCGCAAATCAGGCAAATCCAGATGACTAGCCGAATATGTCTGTCCCGAACGGTCTGGCTTCTTCGCGGCACTTCAAACCTCTATTTGCGCTGACAACGACGCAACCCCGCATTCACCTTGTTTCGCTCCGTCGCCGAAAGACCTGTATCGCGGGCCAGCTGCTGATAAAGCGCACAGGCCTGTGTTTTCTTGTTTGCCGATTCCAGTGATAATGCCCTTTCGAGTTTTGCCGATGCCCCCGAATTCACCGTTTTTTTTACAACGGTTTTCCGCGCCGATGCATCCGCTTTGACCGGTTTCGACAATGCGGCCGCATCTTCAGATTCCGACCCACTGCCGTTTTCATCATCATTATTTACACCGGCACTTTCGTTATTATCGCCAGCATTCCCGGCACTGTCCGCATCTTTCGTTTTCGCGCGAATGGCATCATTCAGCTGCGCAAATCCAGGAATCACGCCATAAACCACGCCCAGGGCATAACCATTTCCAAGCTCCGGTGCCACAGTTTCACACTGTTCCCTCATGCGCTCCCTGGCAGCATCCGCATCGCGTTCTGCCGCAGCTTCAGCAAGCATCCGCGCCTTCATTTCGGCCTCTTCCTCTTCGATATTGAATGGATCTGCCGAAGCGGATTTCGTATTCATGTCTCTGAATGCGATGATAAATATCAGCACCAGCAGACAAACCACAATCACCGAACACACGATCACCAAAAACAGTTTCTTGCGCTGTTTGATGATGTTGCGCACCGATTCTGCAGCCGGCTGATTGATCCTGGTCTTTTCATTGGCCAATGCCCGCAGCGAAATGTTGGCGTCGTGCAAAGTCTCGGCACTTGCCTGTGCTGGCGTTGGCAATTTGGGCACAGACGGGGATCGCGGCACCGACGCAGATGGCAATCGCGGGACCGATGCCGGCTTTGGCGCAGACGGCGATCGCGGCATGAGAACCGGTGCTCCTGCCGGTGCCGGTCTGGCTACCGTCACCTCGTTATCCAGTGTATCCCCTTCATCCAGACGCGCCTGCTGCGCGATGGTCGTCTTCTCGTCGTCTTCAAAAATGGGAATTTCACAGCGGGTTTTGGCATTCTGATCGACTTTTTGCCCGGGCGGTGCATCCACGACCAGCTTGGGGCGCTTCCCGGAATTCGACAGCGGAATCTTGGGCAATGCCGCCTCAAGCGCATCGACCAGTTCCGCAGACGTACGGAATCGGTTGTCGATCTCTTTTTGCAAAGCCTTCAGGCAAATGGCTTCCAGATTGGGATCGACATAGCTATCCAGCCTGACCTTGCTCGGGGGCGTCGGCTCTGTCCCCAGAATCGTCGATGCAAGTTCCAGCAGTTCCGTCCCCTGAAACGGCAGTTTGCAGGTGAGCATGTAATACAAGATGCTGCCAAAACTGAAGATATCGGTTGCCGGCGTCACTTTCCGGCCCGCAATCTGCTCGGGACTCATAAATGCCGGCGTGCCGCATATCGCGCCTTCCCGCGTCAGTCCCTCACCCTTGCCCTCGGCTATCTTCGCGATGCCAAAATCGAGCACCTTCACGATTTCCTCGCGATTCTGGTTCACGATGATGATATTCGCAGGCTTGAGATCACGGTGAATGATATTCGCTGCATGCGCCGCACGCAACGCTCGCGCAATCTGAATCGCTATCAGACACACTCGCCGCTGGTTGAGCGGAAAATCCTGCAACACCAGCTGCGCAAGCTCTATCCCCTCCAGACACTCCATGACGATATAGGGAGCCTGCAGATTTGTACGGCCAAAATGTAACACGCGAATCACATTCGGATGCGACAGTTTGTTGGCCGCCTCGGCCTCGCGCTGAAACCGCTGCAGAATCAGGCGATCCGATATAAAGTCGTGCCGCAGAACCTTCAGTGCCACATGGCATTTCAGCATCCGGTGCCATGCCTTGTACACGATGCCCATACTCCCCGTGCCAAGCACCGACTCGACTTCAAACGTCTCGTCGATCACCTTGCCCAGATACGGGTCGACCGTGTCCTGACCACCAGGGTTCAAAAAAATGCGCGCGCCGCATCGCTCACAAAATACGGCATTGTCCGACAGCTTATTGCCGCATTTTGGACATGTCTTTTGATTGTTCACGCTCATACCACGCACTCCGGCACACACTTTTCGCCATTCCAGCCGCCCGCGATACCGGGCCGTCAGAACGGCAATTCCCCGTTATATCATTTACAAATTCTTTTTGTGAATTTTTTTATGCGCGCCGCGCTTTGAGATAAAACGTTTTTTATATGTGCCGTGCTTTGCGATAAATCGCAATACGCACGGCCGGTGCGGCTATTTGCTCACGCAAATACGCCGCCCCCGTCACATTCCAACAATGTTGGGGCTTTATATTTCAATCATTTCCTTATATAGTAATGCGCCTTTGATGCGCACCATCCTATCCATGGCTGCGCCCCCATGTTTGAGAAATGGTAATGAATCGATACTTGTCGTCTTTATGTATTTTGAGTGGCATGCTGGGTCTGTCGATCCCGGCCACATCACAGACCGCAAATGCCGAAGAAGCTGCCGAAACTGCCGAAGTTCCGCGAGCCGTATGGATTGCCCCTTCTGCCGGGACCGCACCGTGGCTCGATAACCGCACAAACTCCCCCAAACAGGATCTTCCTCAGATTCTGGCAACCGGTGGTGAAATCGCCATCGTGCAACTGCCCGGCAACGCCATTGCCGTCACCGATGCCCGGCTGAATGTGCTTGGCGAAATCCGGATTCCCGAAAACACCCGATGGATCGGCATCGACGGCCACAGCCGCATTCTGATTTACGACGGTTCGCACCTGCGGCTGGCGGCTTCATACCGCGACGCCGCTTCCGAAGCCGGATACCGCGATATTCTTTCCATCACCGATTCCCCCTTTGTCGATAACGGTGATGCCGCCATCGCTTATATCAACAATAACAAGCTGCACATCGCCGAAATCGATTCGGGATCGACAAACGACGTCACGCTCACCGATTTCTTTTCCGACCTCAGGGTCGAGCGCATGACGCCGCAAAACGTCGAAGCCGATGCGGCCACCAAAGCATCAAAGAATAAAAAAGCCATCAAGGCACTGCAGCAGATCGAGGCCGCTGCCGAAGCCGAAGCTGCCGAAAGCGCCGCACAGCCGTTTGAAGTTTCCGGATTATGGATGCGCCCCGACAATACCGTCGTCGTCCGCGTGCGGCGCATGCTCAACGAGCGCACCTTTGTTTCGATCGATGCCGGAAAATCGTGGACACAGCTCACCAATACGCCCCAAACACTCATCCGTCAGGGCAACTGGATTTGGGACGGCGGCGAAAACGTGCTCGCGCTGAACGCCAAATCGTTCGTCAAAATCAAAGGCACGCCCGTATTTCCTGCCGACCGCTGGCTGATGACGCATACCCCCGAAACGGGCAGTGCTCTGCCCGAAGACTGGCTGTTAAAAGCGATTCCCGCACAGCCGCCCGCATCAGAAGCCACCGGCGACGCAAGCGAACCCATCGCCGCTGAGCCCGCAGATGTTGGATTTATCCCAGTCTGGACCACTTCGGGATCGCACAGTCTTAACCGCCAGAATGATGGCATTTATCAGCCGCAAAGCCCGGATGTGGGCATCCAGATGGGGTTTTACCGAAATGCCACATGCCCGGGACAGGTCGAAACCTGCGCTCCCGGTATTCGTCACGCCCCCGATGCCTGGCAGCAAAAGCCAGATGGCAACCTCGAACCCCTCAAACTGCCGGAATCCTGCTCGCCGCGGTATCTGGGCAGTGATCGTGGATTGGGCATCCTGGTGTGCGACGCCACCGAAAGCGACGTCTCGATTTATGTAAAAACCGCATCGTCAGAGTGGGTGAACGAAACCTCCATGCCCGCGGAAATTGCACAGGATCTGCAGATCGTAAGCGCCGAAGACGGAACCATTGCACTGATGGGACAGTGCCATGACGAAGTGATTGCCCCCGCAGATCCCGAGACCGAAATGCCCGAGACGACGGCCAGGATTTGCCCGATTGCCGTGAGAATGCCAAAGGATATCGGCCAGCCGGACGCCTGGCGTCTGGAGCGCGTGACAAACGCCAGTGCGGTTTCCGTCATTGAAGACGGGCGGCTGCTCGCCATACAGTCCGATGTTCCAAGCGCCACATTCCAGCGCATGACACTGCTGTCACAAACCGCATCCGAACCCCTGGTCGACCGCTTCGATCCTAGCCCCTATGAGGGCGTCGTGCTCACCGATGAAGGCTGTCTGGCGCTGGTGGATGGTTCGGCAGACCCGCAAACGCTCAAAAAAGGCGGCGATAGTGTGAAGCTGCTTTCGGTTTCGGGCGGGTTTGCCGGTATGGACTGCGCATCGTCAAAAGCCGTGCTGGACGCTCAGATTGCGGCGCAGGCCGAAGCCGACAAGCCCACCGGCGATCCGAGATATGGTCTGCGGCTGGGCGCTGCAGGTTTCTTCGCTTCGGGCGATGTGCAAACCTGGTCGGCTCGCGTCGAAGGCCTGTTCCCCATCTATGGCGGGCAATACGAAGTAGGCCTGATGTATCGCATGGCCGGCGGAAACAAAGGCAATGCCATGGGACATCTGGGCATTCTTTCGGTGCGCTGGCGATATGACGGCCTGGAAAAATTCGACTTCGCCGTCGGTGCCGGCATCGGTTACGGCAGCATGTGCGGCTATGAAAAAGACAAAAAAGCTGAAGAAAACACCGAGGAAGATACCACAAACGAACGCAAAAAAGGTTACGAGGCATGCAACACGCTGTCGATGCGCTATATGGTCTCGGGTATTGCCACCTATAAATTCGCAAAGCAGTGGAAATTGTATATTGCCACAGAGCTGCTCGGCGGAAGTGAGTGGGGCATCGATATCGGCGGCGGCATCGAGGTGCGGTTCTGATCTCCAGCATTCATGCGGCGTATTCGGGCGTGCCCGAATAGCCGCATGCGCCATGCGTATCGTGCATCGCACGATAGCATGGCCCACATAATACGGGAATTTGGGTTTTGTACCGAGCTGACGTAAAATGCTGTCTGAGGTGTATAAAGCATGTTATGCTTCGGATAACAATTTTTTGAGAGTTCTGCCGATATGTCACAGCACGAAGATTTGTTCGAGGCCGCCATCAAGGCCATTGACGCCGTTTCGGCCAAAAATGCGGCAAACAACCCGCCAGCCCCCCCGCCCGAAGATGATGCACTCGACGTGTCGTTCGACAGCCAGAGCGATTTGTTCGACATCGGAAACATCATGGACGGCGACGACAGCCTGGATGGCGACAACAGCGAGGGCGAAGATGTCGACCTGAACCTGGAGTTCTCGATTCCGGCATTTCAGAATTCGTCGACGGGCAATAATCCCCTGATCGACGACAAAAATGCCATGACATCGCCTGCCGCATCCAAATTCAAATCCGGCGGCGTTACGGGCGGTTCTTCGATCGATTACCAGTCATTCGTAAGCCGAATCGACCGGCTCGAAAGCACGCTCGAAATCAGAGAAGCCGAACTGGCCAAAGCCAGGCAGGACCTGCAAACGCTGACCGAAGAAAAAGAAAAGCTGATGCAGAGCGAAAAAGCGCTCAACGAGCGTGTGGTGCGGTTGTCGGCCGATTTTGACAACTATCGCAAGCGCGTCGTGCGCGACCAGGAACTGACCAGAAATCAACTGGAGGAGCGCATTGTCGTGAGTTTTTTGACGGTCATGGACAACTTTGAGCGCGCCATTGCACACGCCAAACAGTCCAGCGACTATGAACAGCTGATGCGCGGCGTTGAACTCACGAGCCGAATGTATCTGTCGACGCTTGCCAAACACGGCTGCGTCCCGTTCGACAGCGTCGGCAAAACCTTCGATCCTGTCTATCACGACGTTTTACAGCGAGTGATCAATCCCGAAGAGGAAGACAACGTGATTGTCCAGGAGCATTTAAAAGGGTATATTATGCACGAAAGAGTCGTGCGTCCGGCGCTTGTCGTCGTTTCCCAGCAGAGCGAATCGGGCGAAAATAATGGGGAAAATACCGACGTGGAGAAATCATAATGGCAAAAGTGATTGGAATTGACCTGGGGACGACGAATTCTTGCGTTTCTGTGATGGAAGGCGACGAAGTCATTGTGATTGCCAATCGGGAAGGCGCGAGAACGACACCGTCGATCGTTGCATTCAATGCCAGCGGCGAACGTCTGGTCGGCCAGATGGCCAAACGCCAGGCCGCCAAGAATCCCAGAATGACCATTTTTGCGGTCAAGCGTCTCATCGGCCGAACGATGGACGATCCCGAAGTCCAGCGGATGCGATCGTTTGTCCCGTTCGAAATCGTGCCGATGGGATCGGGTGAATCCAAGACCCCCGGTGTAAAGATTAACGACAAGGTCTACAGCCCGCAGGAAATCTCGGCAATGATACTGTCGCATCTGCGCGAAACAGCCGAGGATTATCTGGGCGAGAAAATCGATCAGGCAGTCATCACAGTGCCCGCCAACTTCAACGATACGCAGCGGCAGGCCACGCGGGACGCCGGCCGAATCGCTGGACTCGATGTGCTGCGCGTTCTGAACGAACCGACGGCGGCCTCGCTCGGTTACGGATTTGGCGAAGATCGTCACGAAACCATCGTCGTGTACGATCTCGGCGGCGGCACATTCGATATCTCAATCCTGCGTCTGGGCGACGGTCTGTATGAAGTTCTGGCGTCTTTGGGCGACCCGTTCCTGGGGGGCGAGGATTTCGACAACACCATCGCCGATATGATGCTCGATGAATTTCAGGATGAAAACGGTCTCGATCTCAGAGCCGATATGTCGGCTATGTTCCGCATCAAAGAAGCTGCAGAATGCGCCAAACAGGAACTCAGCGTCGCACGCGAAACCGATATCAGTCTGCCGTTTATCGCAATGAAAGACGGCGTGCCATTGCACTATGAGCGCACACTGTCGCGCGTCGAACTCGAATCCCTCACCCAGCATCTGGTCGAGCGCACCATTCCTATGTGCGAACAGGCGCTTGCGGATGCCCACCTGAATAAAAGCGATATCACGCAGGTCGTGCTCGTCGGCGGTATGACCAGAATGCCGCTGGTTCGCCAGCGCGTGAGTGATTTCTTTGGTCTGCCCATCAATTCCGAAGTCAATCCCGACGAAGTCGTGAGCATGGGTGCCTCCATTCAGGCCGGCGTTTTGAATGGCGAAGTCCAGGAAGTGATGCTGATGGACGTGACCCCGCTGTCGCTAGGTATCGAAACCATGGGCGGCGTCTTCATGCCGCTGATTGCGCGCAATTCCCCCATTCCATGCGAGGCCTCCGAGATCTTCTCGACCACCGTCGATTACCAGGAAATGGTCAATGTCCACGTGCTGCAGGGTGAACGCAGACTGGCTTCCGAAAACCATTCGCTGGCGCACTTCGAACTGTGGGGACTGCCGCCGCTTTTGCGCGGTATGCCGCAGATCGAGGTCAAATTCCAAATCGATGCTTCCGGTATCGTTTCCGTTTCGGCCATCGAGAAAACAACCGGCCGCGAAGCCAATATTAAAATCGAAGCATCGGGCGGTCTTTCGGAAGACGATATCAACGCCATGATTGAAGAAGCCGAAGCCCAGCGAAACAAAGACGATGAAATTCACGAACGCATCGAGCGTATCAACGAAGCCAAAGGTCTGGTCTATATGGCCGAACGATCCCTCAAACAGCTCGGGCAATACCTCGATGAAGAAAAATCCACTCAGGTGCGCGAGGAACTCAAAGCCATCAAAGAGTATCTCGATAACAACCCCGAACTGATGCTGCTGGAAGATATCGTCGATACCAAAAAGCGGCTTGAGGAAATTGCGCAAAGCATAGCAGAAATCGCCTACCAGGCGATGACCTAAAGGAAAGATATGACCCCAAATGCCATCTGGCGCAAAACGCTCATCTTTAGCTGGATTAACCTCGGTCTTGGGCTGCTGACGCTTTTTGTCTGCCTGATAATCGGCGGCGGTGCCTATTTCGTGATAACGAATTTCGAGTTCGAAATACTGACCAAAGTCGCCATCGGATGCGGTGCCTTTTTGTGCGTGATGGCGATTTATTTTGTCGTGATGAGCCGATTTGGCTATGGGATTAGGCTGGGACAGCTGGCGATTGTCGAGCGCGCACAGCGCGGTGAATCGATCCCCAACAATCCCGTCGAGTTCTCCAAATCCATCGTCCGAGAACGCTTTGGAAACAGCCGCAAGTATTATGCGCTTTCGCGCGATATCTCGACATCGCTCAAACAGATTCTGCGTGTGCTGTCCCGAGGCTTTTCACTCGATAACGAAGCCCCCGAACTGGGCAACAGCCGCTGGGTTACGCTGGTCGTCGCCAACCCCGCCATTCGCTGCGTCGATGAATGCTGCCTCACCTATGCCTTGCGGCAAAGCGATTATGAAGTCAATGCCGCAAGCGTGGATGCGCTCACCATTCTGGTCCAGAACTGGCGGTCGTTTATCAGACGCGCCATTAAACTCAGCATCATCATTTATGTCGTTTGCCTTTTGCTGATGGCCCTGTTTTTTATTCCCGGATTCGCCGTCTGCCGGCAGATGGTCTGGAGCTCACTGCCGTGGCTGTGCGTGTCGTTCTTTTTGGTGCTCACCGTTAAAATCGCGTTCATCGATTCCTATACGCTGACCAAGATCGTCTGCGAATTTCTTGGCATGGCCGAAAAAACTGAGATCAATCCCGAGAATTACAAAAAGCTCGATTCGTGGTCAAAGATGTACGCAAAAATCCGCAAATCTGCAGAAAAAGCCGCTGAAAAAGCTGAAGATGAAGCAGCCAGACAGGAACGGGCTGAGCGTAAAGCAGCCAGATCCCCTGAAAAAGCCGAAGATGAAGTGCCCGCTGCAGCAGATGAAATTGCAGAAACTGCTGAAACCGCAGAAACCGCAGAAACCGCAGAAACTGCTGAGGCCACTGAGGCTGAAAGCACAGCCGCAGATAAAGTCGCTGCGGATGCCGGTGATGATGCGGCGACGTAACAGAGAGAAGTCCTTTGAAAAGCCCATAGGGCTTTCATATCAATAGCCCCCGGCAACGCCGGGGGGATGGAAAGTTTTTTCTTCCTTTGAAAAGCCCATAGGGCTTTCATATCAATAGCCCCCGGCAACGCCGGGGG
>CAMKRB010000008.1 GCA_946415045.1 uncultured Myxococcales bacterium | reverse complement strand
TCGCACCGTTCACCGGACGGTGCTCATCTCGGGCCCCCGCCAACGTCGTGTTGGCGGGATAGTCGTTAGCTCATCACGACGGCATGCGGTCGTAATACTAGTTCTGCGCAGATACACATATCACGCATAAATTCAAGTCTAGGGCTGAATTGTTATGGGGGCCGTCTGGTAACCGCATAGCCGTGACATCTGGCAGACCGCAGTGCGTGCGGACGGCGTATGGGTGAGCGCAGTGCGCTCGCCCATAGACGGCCGGCAGAGCCGTATGGCCGCAGGCCATAGGCGTCTAGCGGCGACGTCGTATTGGGCGCAAGCCCAATAGACTCGCCAAAAAAACAAACAAGACGAACAGCGGGGCGGATGCGGGGCGCGAGATCGCGGCTGTGCAGGCTTCTTCGTCGTTTTTGGGGCGTTCGTTCATGGCGTAGGGCGGGCGCATGAAATAACCGTCTGAAAACTGGCAGGTCTGGCCGTTGCGCGGATAAATGGATGCGATGGCGCTAAGATCGTCAGCTTCGAGCGAGCGCAGGTTCGTTTCGCCGTTCGCCGCATAAACGCTCATCGTTGCGCCTTGGACCGTGGAGTGGGCCAGGCCGAATGTGTGGCCGACTTCGTGCGTCAGTGTGTTTTGAAGATCGACCACGTTTTTGCCGGCTTTTTCGACGATGCCGAATTTGTATGTCGCCGTGTTTACTTCGATGTCGGCGTCATAAATCTCGCCATTGATGGCGTTGTGCGTGACCGATGTGAGCGCCATGATGGCTTTGGATTCGGTCCATTTGTCGTCGCGGAAGACGATGATGTTCGCATTGAGGGAGATGTAGGGGTTATAGCCGACGCGGTCTTCGTTGGTCAGTCCGGAATAGTGGAGCTGCAGCGACGAACGGTTGGGCTGATTCCAGGCGGCGATGGATTTTTTCACGGCTGCCTGGACGTCGGCGAACTTCATTTGTTTGGTGCCGTTTTCGTTCAAATAATATGAGATGCATGGGTTCGTCCATTGCACGGGCATCGGTTTGTTGCCGTTGCAAGCGATTTCGCGGTTGTCGCAGGTTTGTGTTTGTTCCCAGGCGATTGCTTGTGACGAAACGAGACAGGCCAGAAATGCCGCAGCTAGAGATATCGCGTGTTTCATGGCGTTCTCCCCACGGTTGTCTGGATGCGGTCGAGCAGTTCGTCGAGCGATTTGGATTGAGCGAAATCGGATTCGGGCGTGCCTTCGACGCGGTGAATCGCAAGGTCATTGAGGTGTCGTGAGATGCTGCGTTGCTGAATGCCTTCGGGCGATGCGGTCTGCGGTTCGACAAAAAAGGCGCCCTGCAGCAGTCCGAGCAGCATCGGCACGTCGTCAAAACGCGGCACTTTCTCGAGAAAGACGACGACTTCGGCGCCTGTAATCGGTTGCATTTCGCCGGGTACGGTCACGACGATATCGCCGATCTTCCCGCCGCGCGTATAAAAGACAAATGTATCGGTTTTTTCGTCGCTCGTTTTGAGCCAGTTTTTCACCGACAGCGACACGCGCGTCAGAATTTGTTTGTCCGAAATCTGCACGGGTTCGACCGATTCAATCACACCGTGAACGATGTAATCGGACAGGTTGGTGAGCGATTCATCCGAAAGCGAGATGACCGTGGTCGCCAGTGCATGCGAGGCCGGCAGCGCAAAACATGCAGCCAGCGAAATCATAACAACATAAAGCCATTTCATTTGATAACCCCATTTGTAATTGTTTTGCAGTTTATTTGACGGGAGGGGGCCATTGCCCCCTACGGTGCTATTTGCTCGCGCAAATACGCACCTACCCCCGATACGGGGCTGCGCCCCGTAACGCCCCGATCCCGGAGCGTCCATTCTACCTGGCAAATGCTTAAGCCCAAAAATTGGCCTTTATCTTTATAGCGCGGTATGAAACCAAGATAAAGCATGGGGTGATGTTTTTTCCATGCAAGGAGTTCGCGAATGAAGAAATCTGTCCGTCTGTACACGGTGATCATGATGGCCATTGCCGGCGCATGTTTTTTTGCCGGATGTGCTTCAAATCAGCATAAAACAACGATGACAGCGGCCGATGAGGCGCGCTATGCCGAGGCCATTGAACGCAGTGATGCCGAGCAACCGCCCGTGATTGAGCCCGGTGAAACGGTGATTGTGAACGCCACCGGCGATGTCTCGGAAGGCGCACTGGCCGATAAAACCATTGCAGAAAAACCGGCAATTTCGCGGTCTTTTAGCGTGCCGCGATCGGAATATGACGCTTTTTTTGCCCAAAGTCCGGCTATCGTGCTGGGGCGCGTCGAACTCGAGCCTATTCAGGATGGCACCACGCTGCTGGGCTATCGCATCAAATCTATTCGCAAGCCCTTTGATGGCGTCGATTTGCAGCCCAATGACATCGTCGTGGGCATCGATGGTGTGATGCCCCGCACCCCCGACGATTACTTTAAACGCTGGGAAACTGCCAAAGCTTCGAACGTATGCCGCGTCAATATTCAGCGCGATGTCGACAGGTTCGATCTGGTTTGGCAGGTCGCAGACCAAAACTAAAGCTTTTTGGTGAGCTTTTCTTTGAGTGACGAGAAAAGCCCCTTGCTTTGCGGCGCTTCTTTGGCTTTGTCCAGCTGCATGTCGACATAGCGGATGCTGCGCTGTGTATCGACATCGTTTGGATTGATCTTGGATGCCCTGTGGAGCGCGTCTTTTGCTGCCGGATAATTCTCGGCAGCCATCTGCATTTTTCCGATGAAATAATAGGGGCTGAAGAGCAAATCCGTTTCGCCGGCGGCTTTCATCTTTTCGATGACTTTTTGAACGATGTCGATGCTGTTGTCGCGCAGAGTCGCGTCGACCAGAAATGCTGCATAGGCTTTAAATGCCTGATATTCGATATTTTCCGGTTCGGCCTGCAGTGCCCATTCCATTGCGGTGAGCGCATCCTTGGCGAGTCCGAGTGCGAGCTTTTTCTTGGCAGTGGCGAAATGCTGTTGTGCAGTGGCATTATTGGCTGGCATCGAAGCCGACGAAGTTCTGCGAACCGACGATGGTGCGCGCAAAAGAACTGATGGCGAACGCACGATTTCGGGTTGTGATGGCTGGTCGGAAATCACCGGCTCGACGCTCGATTCCTGCGCGATGCTGTTGGTGCGCTTTGCCAGAACTTCGCTCATCGTCAGGACCTGTCCCGATGGCTTGGGTGTCATTCGGTTTGGTCTGGATTTGTTGGGATCGACCGTGACAGAATCCATCGAATGACCGGATGATTTTTTGATGGCAGGGCGCCGGATAATTTTGTCCTCGGTTACAGTTGCCGGTGGCTGCGATTCGAGCAGCGCACTTCCCGATCGGCCGGGGCGGCTCGATGAATTGATGGTGCTGAGTCTGGCGCGTCCAACGCCGATGCGGGATCCAGAATTTGCTCGCTCGGCCTTGGCCAGCTTGCTGTAGGTGGAATTCATCAGCATCAGCAGTTCGTTGGCCAGTTTAACAAACGATGGATCGTTGTAGCGGACGAAACGGTCTGAATGATATCGGTTGATCCAGGCATAATAGGCGTCGTCAAGCGCAGTGACGCCGCATCCCGGCTGAAGTCCGAGAATTTTGTAGCCGTCGTCGGTTTCGAAGCTCGCGCGCACGCGCAGCAAATCCGTGCGCACCATATTGATTTGCGAATTGTCGAGCGCTGCATCGCTGAGCTGCGAAGATGCCGAATGATGCGATGACTGGTTGGGATCCGGCATGACCTCGTATTGAATCATGATGGGTGCCGGGACTGCGCGATCGAACAGACAGATATCATCGCTCAGATAGGCAAGGTAGATTTCGCGTGCAATGATTTCAACGTGTTCCTGATCCTGCTGCAGACATTCCTGAACCGTATGCTGGCCGCCGAGCAGCGCAAATATCGGTTTGAGCTGTGCGTGATGCGCTTTTTCGAAGAAATTGGAATAGGCGATGTAGTGCGGAAAATTGCTTTCGAGAATGCGATAGACGGTTTGAAGCGGAAATTGTTCGCGAACGGCAGTATGGATGAGATGCCACAAATCGACCGACGAAGAATTCACAGACAGAAGGCGCGTGGCATTGAAGTTGAATTCTCCCGTCGACCAGCACAAAGCGCTCAGAATTGCCTGAGACGAGCAATTTGCAAAGGGTTCGCCGTGTCTGAACTCGAGTCGCACGCTGCGCATGTCGCTTTGGATTTCCATCACACCGGTGAGCTTCAGGCGCATCATGGTGACCGCGACGCGAATCAGGCTGCCGAATTCGATCCTTCCGTTCTGAACATCTTTGGCCATGCGATCGACCGAGATGGATGCGGCTGAAAATGCATTGGTGGAGTTGGCGATTTGTCCGCGTGGCTGTGCGGCTGGAGCGGGCTGATTGGCATCCTGCTGCTCTGCAGTGGCGCGCTGGACGCGTTGGTTTGACTCGGACGAAGCGGCATTGAGAATATCGGAAATAGCTTCGAGGCCGGAAATGCTCGACGAACTGGAGATGTCCGAGAGTTTGAAATCAAATCCGTCAGAATCGTCCAGGCGTCCCGGTCCCATACCTTCTTTTCGGAACGTCGCAGACGGGGTGAGCGGTGCCTGAGATGTGGGCACGCACGAGGAAACGGATCGCTGCATCCCCAGAGGAATCGACGAAACCGCACCAAAGCTGCCTGTCATTGCACCTGACTGCTGAACTCCCTGTTCAAAAACCGCACTTTGCCGTGCGCCGTCAAGCGATACATTGATGTCGGAACTTCTGGATGTTTCCTGATATCGCCATGCATTGGCAGATGCCGAAAGACTTGAACTGAATCTTGGATTTTCAAAGAAAAGCTGTGGTGCACATGTGCGCAGCTGGAGCAGGAACTGATTGGCGTCTCCCTGGTAAGAAACGAGTTTGATTTGTGGATAGACGCGGGGAATGAGGTTGCCGGCTTCGAACGAAGTGTCGACGAATATGGCGGGCACACTGAAATATCGAATGGCACTGGCAACCCCCCAAATCGCCAGTGGATTCTCGAGGTCTTCGATGAGTATGCCCGAAGCAACGACGCATCCGTATGAGGGCAGTTCGGACGGATCCACGTTTTGCCAGGCGGAATAAAAATCCACTTCGCACCCCAGATTGCGCTCGAGTACCGCTCTTAAATTGTTTTCCACGATGGCCAGTAATCTCAAAACAGCCTCACTTTCAGATGATGGAATTGGCTTTGTATGGGCAGAATGTGCATGAACTGTGAACGGCAATGATTGCGGCATCCGGTTGAATCCTATGGATGCGGAAACCGGCGGGTTTAAAGCGCATTGCCTGATGCAGATGTGTTTGGTTGCGCATTCGCCATACGGCGCTAGATTTTATCGATTTCGCGTTGAACTTCCAGTCGGGCTGCTGGTGACAGCACTTTGGATTTTTCAAGGAACAGATTCAGTGATTTCTTTGCCTCTTCCTTGTGTCCCATATCCCGATACATATAACCGAGGCGTTCGTAGACCTCTGCAGGTTCGCGCACACCCTGGATATCACTTTCGGGCAGTTCGGCGAACCCACGGTCGCGGGCATCCTCGAAGTATTTAACGGCATCGCTGCGCTTGTTCAGTTTGAGCAGCGTCAGACCCTTTACGAAGCACAGTCGGGCGTCCATCTTTGATCCATAGGCGTTTTCGACTTTGTCGAGGTATTCGATGGCTGCCTTGTGCTGCTGGCTTTCATACATAAAGATGGCATATCCTGCCATATATTCGATGTTTTCCGGTTCGAGTTCAAGCGCTGTACTAAAGTCGCGCTGCGCATCCGGACGACGGTTCTGGAATTTGACGATTCCCGCACGATGATAGAATGCTTCGGAAGCATCGTGCTGTGAAACATTGGACTGGGATTTGTCGGTGACCGCATTCCAGGCATCAATGACTGATGTATAGGCTCGCATGGCGTCCTGTGTCTGTCCGGCTTTTTCGAGTGCTTTGCCATGCCACAGTCTGAACAGGAAATTGGTGTCGTCCTGTGAATAGGCACTGTTGAATGCAGCCAGCGATTCCTCGAAACGTCCGAGCTCAAACAGTGCGCGTCCCTTGTAGAAATGCGCCCATCCGTTGGACGGGTCGATTTCGAGCGTATCATTGAAGTATTTGAGTGCAGAATCGTAATGTCCCTGCTTGAAGAAGAGCTGACCGACGTAATAGATGAAGTCGGTATTATCCTTTTCGCGGTTCATCAGCACGAGCATGGTTTCGAGCGCTGAATTGAGATCGCCCATCTTTTCGGTGAGCTGTGCTAACCCGTATTCATGCTCGGATCGCAGGGCATTGCGTGTCTTGAGCAATCCGATGAGCGATTTGGCCAGCGTTGGATCCTGGCGCTGCACCGCATACTGGAACTGCAGATTGATCAGTTCGGTTGAATCGGGATGCAGCTGGCGTGCGCGTTCGATAAGGCGTCCGGCAACTTCGTCCTGTCCCAGATACAACAGGCTTTCGGCCAGTATCACGACATCGTGGGGAAGCGTGATGTCTGCGGCATATCCGGTAAGTTTTTTGATAATTTCCTTTTTGCCTGCTTCATCTGCTTCACGGTATTCGGCGAGGTCACTCAAAAACGATCCAAACCACACCATATCCGTGCCGCGTTCGATTTCATCAAAAGCCTTATCGGCTTCGTCGTAATGGCCTGCGGCGTATTCGATCACGCCTTTGGCCGACCAGTATTCCTTGGTGTCAGGAGACTGCTGGATGCCTGTTTCGATGATCTGACCGATCTGCGCATAGAGCGATTCGTTGATGACGGCGTCGGGACGAACGATTTCGTTTGGATCGAGCTCGTGCATGAGCAAGTTGACATAAGCCTTGCGCACCTCATTATTTTTGGCATCCAGTTCGTTCATCGAATGGAAAATGGGGCGGCATTCGGGTTCGCGATTCAGGTGAATGCAAAGGGTTGCGCCGATTTTGGGGGCCGCAGGATTGGCTTTTGCGGTTTTGAGAAAATCGGTGAGCATGGGCTCGGTTGCGGCCCAGTCTTCGAGTGAACCTGCGGCAAGCATCGATACGAGCAATGCATCATCGCGTTCTTCAGGCGCAGCGCTGTCCATTTTTCTCAGCCTGTCTGCCATATCTTTGGCCGACGTATTCTGATTCTGCGCGAGCAGAATCTGTGATTTCAGGACGATGAGCGCTGGATTTTTGAGCGATGCGTCGTCGGGATAGACGGCTTTCAGCGCATCACTCGCTTCGGTTATTTTACCCTGTGTGACAAGCGTTTTGACGCGGATCCATGTGGCCAGCGGCCATTGTTTTATAAACTCGTCATTATCCGGAAGCGCAGCCAGAATATCGTCGCCGGCTTTGGTCCATTCGGCATAAGACTGTTTTTCGGGCGTCCACTTTCTGAACAGATTTGCGGCCTGAAGCAGCTTTTTCAGATCGGTCTGCGTCGTGATGAGCGATTCGTGTTTCTGTGAGAGTTCCGCGTTATCGCGGAATAAGCCCCAGCCCCACAGTCCGACGGCGCACCATTCGCTGTCGCATGTTTCAGCAATCTGAGCAACCGATTGGTCGATCATTTCGACGTCATCGGCAAATGCCGATGCATAGCGGGTCGAAGCCAGCGAAAACAGAGTCAGGATCTTGCCCTGGATATCGCGGCGTTCGGATGCCGAAACGCCTTCCTCCATGAGCTTGTCGCGGGCCTGCTTGTAAAATCGCGTATATCCCGGCAGCTGATCGGTGGTGACCTGTGGCCACGATAAGACGATTTTCTTGGGTTCGGGTGCTGTGACCGGAGTTTCCGGCTTATTTGCATCATCCGATAAAAAGAGGTTGTAGAACGCGACGCCCAGCGACAGCAAGACGACTGCGGCAACGCATATCGCCATGATCGTGCGGCTGGAACTCTTTTTGGCTTTTGCTGCGGTTTCCGGATGGCTTTCGGCTGCCTGCGGCGCGCGGTTGCTATGAATCGACTGGATATCGAACAGCTGTTCATCCTGCTCGCTCACTTCTTCGCGGGCTTCAACAGGGGCAGGAATCTTGCTCGCTTCGAATCGCGAGCTTTCCATATCGATGGGCGATGGCGTTTCGAGTGATGATACGCCGGCGACATTGCTCACCGAATTGACATTGTCTTTCTTCAGTTCGGGGACGCCGTTGCCGAACAGGTTCAGGATATCGCCTTCGGGGAGCTGGCTGGAATCGACGGTTTTGGCAGCTTTCGAACTGCTCGAATCGTTACTGAACAATCCGAGGGGATCATCCGATATCGGCAGACCGGAATCATTATCGATATCATAGGATTCGTCGAAAGCACCTGTTGGATGGCGAGTGCCGCGAATGATGGGCTGCCCTTTTTCTTCGAGTTTGAGCTTGGGAACGCCCAGACTCGAATCGTTGAGCACATCGCGCATCGCCAGGTGTTTCAGGCCCGAGTTGGCGTTGCCGCCGACCGGCGGCGTGCGATCCAATTTGGGCGCTGCAAGACCGGCCATTTCGGAAGAGAACAGGTCGGCAGCCATACTCGGCTGTTCGGCACCCATCGGTGGTTTGGTTTCGAAATCACCGCCAGGTGTATGGATGGCATCACCCGGATGCGGGGTCGCAAAAGCGTCGTTGAGCTGAGGCGATGCAAACAGCGACTGATGCCGCGACATCCCTGGTGCTTCGTTCATCACGGCCGGTTTGGCTGCGTTGAACACCTTGGGACGGGGCAGATCATCGCCAGCGGGAGCCGGAATCTTGAAGCTTGGCAGATCATCGCCAGCCGTAGCCGGGCTCTTGAAACTCGGGAGATCATCGCCAGCCGGAGCCGGAATCTTGAAACTCGGGAGATCATCGCCAGCCGCAGCCGGGCTTTTGAAACTCGGGAGATCATCGCCAGCCGTAGCCGGAATCTTAAAACTTGGCAGATCATCGCCAGCCGTAGCCGGAATCTTGAAACTTGGGAGATCATCGCCAGCCGTAGCCGGGCTCTTGAAACTTGGGAGATCATCGCCAGCCGCAGCCGGGCTTTTGATGCTTGGGAGATCATCAAAACCACCTGCAGGTTTCGGGCTGACAATTCTGGCGGATTTATTGCTGAGCGACGGGACTTTCAGACTTGGAAATTCGTCGGTAGACATCGAAGCAGCCGGAGATTTGAGACTGGGCAAATCGTCGGCGGCTGATCCTGGTTTCTTCAGAACTGGCAACTTGCTCGCTTTTGTACCGAGCGACGGAATCTTCAGACTGGGCAAATCATCGGCTTTGCTGCCGGCTGCAGGCGCTTTCAGGCTGGGGAGCTTTTCTGCCGTGCTCGAAGCCGGAATCTTGAGGCTGGGCAAATCGTCGGCATCTGCAGGATTTGCGGAGTTTCTGGGCATATTGAATGCATTTTTTCCAAACCCGGAATCATCGGATGGTGAAATCACGCGGCGTTTCTTTTGAGCGGGTTGTTCTTCGTCGTCGAGATCCGAAAGCATGGAGGGCATGGCGCGGAACGTGCCGACGCGGGAAACCTGCCTGAATCCTGAACGACTGTGCTCTGCATGGTCTTCGCCGGGTGCATTGTCATCGTCCATCAGATTGTTCAAATCCACAGATGGCATCTCAAGCGAATCGAACGAGAAATCGTCTGCGATATCTGCAAATGACGCTGAATCATTCACACCGTGGATGTCAAGGTCGTCAGGTTCCCCTTTGATGTTGTTTAAATCGTTGATGAGGTTGTCTAAATCGTTCATGCCCGAAGCCTGTTCAATGGAAAAACTGCATATCTCGCATACAACAAGGATATACCATTATAAACTTATACTTCATATTTTGCCGCGATACAATCGCGTAATCACAGGGATGGTGACAATTTGCACATGTATTTTCTTATAGAGGAGGCCTGCTATGGCAAATGCCATACGCAGGCCGGCATCGTCTATTGCACTGGCGTGCAATACGCCGCTGCAACTTTTGGATGGCGGCGCAGCCCAAAATCGTGCCGCGCGTATGCAATAGCGCGGCGGCCGGACGTATGCCGTCAGGCATAGGACGGCCACGGTAAAAAAAAAGCCCCGCACAGGGCGGGGCTGATTCATGTGGAATCGTGACGATTACCACAACGATCCGAAGACTTCATAAACGGAACGGACGAAGTCAATATCGCGGATGGCATATTCGAGTTCAGACTGATCACTCAGCCACTTGTACTCTTTGTTGATGTAATCCTGATAGACGGCACCCTGTTTATTTGCTTGTTCGGCAGGCGTGAGATTCTGCCATGCTTCATTGAACGCATTCCACGAGGTTAACATCGCATCAGCGCGTTTCTGGGCGCGTTTGACGAGTTCAGCACCACCGAAGACCGGAACGATGCGGTTATTGATGTTGCAGATGCCGCTGGTGGAGCTGCCGCAGTCGAGTTCGTTTGCCTGATAGACATCACCGGTGAACGGGTTGTGGAATTCAACCGTGCGATAGTGATCGGCGGGAGTGACGGTTTCGCCGGATCCCTTGCGATAGATATGGAACTGATCGTAGAACGTCGGATCCATGCCAACCGGGCCGGTAAGGAGCATGCCGTACAGGACTGCGTAGACCTTCTCGTTGAGTGATGAATCGCTTTCAACCGTTTTGTAGCCAGCTGCGCGCAAATCATCAAACTCGTCTGTGGTCATACCGGTAAGGGGATCGTAATAAACTCTGCTGCCGTCTGCGGCATCGAGGCTAACCGTAGCAAGCGGCGGATAAACCAGGTAGCCGGAGCGAACTTCTTCGCCGTTGAGCGTCATGGTGATATCGTTGCCAGCATCATCCTTGGTAACGAGGATGGGGCTGTGTACCGAGTAGTCTTCATTGTACAGAGCGTTGGCCAGTTTGATTGTCTGGTCACGGAACATGTCATACAGACCGAATGTGTATGCGCCCATTTCGCCCGTATCAACGATAACGTCTGCCCAGTTGTCAAAGATCGTCCGGAGTGCGTAGTAAGAGGTAATCCAGTGAGCGGTTTCGAGATCATACTTTGAATAATCGAATCCGGCATTGACGTCGTATCTGTGCTGTTTACGGCGGCCTTCACCCTGTGGGACGTAGATGACATCCGGGGTTTCTGAACCGCAGTAAGCACGGCGATACCAGATGCTCGTGTTCTGTGTGGTTTCGTCTTCTGCACTCAGACCGAAGAGGTTGCCATTGTCCTGGCGGACGCAGAACTGTCCATAGCTTGGGGTTGCAACGACTCTGGCGAGGAAGTTGAAGGATGCAGCAGCTGCATTGAAGTTGACGGTACTGTTGAGATCATCCTCGGTATCAATGACGTCGTTCATCAAACGACGGTCACCGGCATACCAGCTCTGGAAGTAGTCGGAAAGCGGCATCAACGTGCGGTCGAAATAGTAATCAGACATTCCATAGGAATCCCAGAATGCGCGGCCACGGGCGAAGTTCATGAACCAGTACTGTGAATCGTAGTTACGGATCTTGTAGAGGACCTGCTCCATGTAATCTGCGCCGTGATCCCAGGTGTGGATGGTGCGCAGTGTGCCGTGGTTGTCGTCGGTTCCAAAGATGTAGGGAACGCGGATGATGGCTTCGGGTGTACCTTTCTTTTCGAGATATTCGTCAAGACGGACATACTTACGATTCTTGAGGAAGTTGTAGCTGAACTTGCTCAAATCGGCCTTGCATGCATTGGCATCATAGCCGTCTTTGTCGCAGTTGGCGCTGTTGTAGGCACCGTTTGCGCCGATCATCGGCTGGAAGATGTCGTGATAGTGAACGAGTTCGAGGTAGTTCTGACCAACAGCCGTCAAATCATCGAAAGTGCTGGTGCCGGTTGTATCGACGTGCTGCAGTGTGAGAGCAGGGACGCGACCCATTGCGGTGACAGCATTGCTGGCTTTGAGGGCTTCTGCTGTGTTGTTGTTCTGGGTGAAGACTTCGACCAGACCCTTCTGTTTGTAGATACAGTTGTTGCTCTTTTCAACGCCGCCCACGGAGTCGCAGGTTTTGCCGCTGACAAATGACGACGTGGGACGCCGGCTGGTACCACCGCTGTAGATGTAGGTGATGGCGGCTAAGTCGTAACGACCGAGACCCTTTTGATCTTCGGTGTAGTTAGGCTGATAATCCATGATGGATGTGTACATATTGCCATAGATATCGCCTTCGAGCTGAGCCTTGGTGTGATTGTAGAGTGCATACAGATCGCCGACTGTTTCGAATTTTTCTTTGTTGAAGCGATCGTCTGCGCGCAGTTTCCAGTAATCATCGAAGTAATTCATCGAGTCATAGGTGCCAGAGAAATTGTGGCGCAGCGTCATGCCGTGACCCATTTCGTGCAGTGCAATGGCGCGATGGATTTCAGCGCGGATTTCTTTATAGATGTTGTCGTAGTCTGTGCGGCCTTTGTATTTGGCTGCAAGCGATGCATAGTCGACATCACGGATGGCTGCGATGTCGGAGAAGCAATAGCCCTTGGCCCCCATAGCCTTGCGCAGTGAATCCTTGAGCTGGCGCTCCTGGAAGCTGAGTTCGTTGTACAGCGAGCCGTACTGTTTGGCATCGTCGCTCATAGCTGCCATTTGGGATGCACCCGTCAGTTGGGCGACGTGTCTCATGCGCTCGTTGTCGAGTTCGGTGGCGAGCAGGCCGGAATCAATGACTTTCTGCAATTTGGCATCAGCAGAGGCTGCATTGAATTTTTTAAGTGCGCCCAGTTTTGAATAGCGCTCGGCATTGATGCGACGACGCTCCTGCAATGATGCAGCGTTGTTGAGCTTGGCATTGAGGACTTTGCCGGGAATCTTGCTGATGTCGAGGAGTTTGTCGCGAACGAGACGGCCACGCTGAATGGCATAATCGTTCTGACGGATGCCGTCGCCGCTGATTTCGCCGTTATAGAACTTGATCTGATCGACCAGTCCGGTGGCGATGTTGTTCATTGGGGCCGTGTAGACGTGTGACTGATTGGAGATAACGCGGCCGGTGAGTGGATCGACGGTGTGCGGACCATAGCCGAGCAGACCGTTGTCCTGGTTCTGGGGGACGATCCACAGGTAGTTCTTGCGGAAATCGCCTTCACGCGGTGTATAGCCAACGCCCATGTCGACGCCGTTGTTCATGCGGCATGCCGGGTCATCGTCTTTGGCGACGGGCACTTCGCACGGCACGAATACATGTGGAATATACTTGGCTGTGCCTTTGAGGCTGTCGAGCGCGTCACGATTGGCTTCCCAATCGACGGATGTCGCGATATCCAGGCCGTTGATAACAGTGTCTTCCGGGTTTTTGGTGATATAGGCTGCGCGGCGAAATGCAACGTCCCACTCTTCGATAGCCTGACGCGACGCCTTAGCCATCAAAGGCTCTTTGAGATTGTGATGGATGTAGTACGGAATGGTGCGGATTTCGCGATCTTCGACCGGGATCACGTTGCCATTGGCGTCATACGATGCTTTCCAGATGTTGTGCCGTTCGGCCAGCTCGATACGACCGCTGTTCATGATGCGGCCCGTCTTGGGATCATACGTATAGCGTTCGGTACGGAATGCACCGAAACGGTTCATATCGGCGTTCGAATAGTCGAGGGGTTCGTAGTTGTTCGTGGGATCCTTGTCGCCAAGATCCTTGACGAATGATGTGACGACGCGTGTTTCGGTGCCGGCTTCGCCGTCGTTGTAGCCATAACCCATTACTTCAAAATAGAAGTCATATATGGTTGGCTGCGCAATAAACATGCCCTGGGTATCGAAATACACCAACTCGCCGTCCTGATCGTACTCAAAATAGGCACCTCTGAGCGGATCGTTGTCGTACGTTGCTGTGTATTTCTGATCATAATGGATATCATAGACCCATTTGTACCACCAGTTCACGATGGGATTGCTCGCCCAGTCCACGCGCATGTATTCGCGCTCGTACCACGGACGATCCGAGGTGTTTTCTTCGATTACATTCGACTGCTCGCCTGTCGCAGCATCATAGGTTCGCTGGACATCGAAGTGGCTCTCGATCGTGTACATCGCACGAACTGCGCCTTTGTAGTTCTCGTTGTAAACTTCATCATAGTTGTCGACGTCGATCGTTGTATCGCCGTCGGCACCCACCAGGTGCGAATACGTTCTGTAGGCAATCAGGTATTTCTCTTCAGCGACGAACCGAATCTTGTCGGTATCCATCATGTGGCCTTCGTAACCGGAAAACAAACTGCCTGTGCCCGGTGTTTCAACGATTTTCTGGCTCATCCACCACGAACCATCCGTCAGGTCGGCTTTTCTCACCTTGTTCGGGTTTGTACGATCGATATCACCCACATCCTGGGCACAACCCGCTGCTACAGTTGCTGCAAAAAGTGCCATCAACAGCGCTTTCTTGTTCATATTACCCCTCATTTCATCCTCCTTGTATTCACCTCATACTTATCTTTCGATCTGCATCAGGGCAATGTGTGGTTTGTGTCTGAAATTGCATTATGTTATGTTCGGTGAACCGGGCTTCATAGGTTCAACGAATATCCCATTCACACCTACCTACAGAATTGCGATCCTCTTGTCCAGTCTTTTTTGCATTTTTTTCGGTTTTCTTTTTTCGGAATAATTCGACCGGAAACAAAATGTTTAGCATTTGCAATGGTTTCCGGCTTTTTTGGGCGCTTGAATTAAAAAATCCGAAATGAAGAAAATTTTCACATTCGAATCATTGGTGAATTTATTGCGCTATTCCGCTTGAATCGATTATTCACCAACCGACAATCTCAAAAAAGCATGCATTATGTTTGTTTAGTTGCCGGTTTTTGTGTAGTTGATTCGGTGACGTTGGGCGTCAGTCGAAATGCACACGCTGTTTTTTGACTGAAACAGCATGCGAATGATGTGGTGAAATGTCGCATGTTTAAACGCTTCCCGATGTGTTCGGTGCGCATGCGCCATCTCACGCGCAGATGAATTCAGTCATCAAACAGCGCAGATACCAGAATTCTCCACAGTTTGCGTGGCAATATTCCGGATTCGAGCTGGTTGGCGTTGAGGCGCATCATGTAGCCGTCGTCGGTTGCCGTGACAACGCGAACGTCTTCGGGGAGGCGCTCGACATACTCGTTTTCGGCTTCACTGAGATCGCCGTGGCATATCACAAAATGCTTCGACGTGGGCTCCAGCGATACCAACGCATTGAAGTTGTTGCACAGCGTGATGCAGCCGCCGCTGATTGCGGGTTTTTCATAGACAGACCAGCACGTATGGGTTGTGATGCTTTGAACAAGGTGTTCCTGAGCCCATGGATTTTGCGGTTTTATGACAGACATCGACATGGCGCTGCTCGCCGGAATGTGCTGCAGTGCGTTCGCGCACGACATCAATGCCTGGGAACCCAGAAATGAGATGTGTACGGGTTGCGCGGATGCGCTTGGGGGCTCGCGCAAACCGGTATCGTCGTCGTCGACAAAAAACGGCGGAATCGTGAAAGATGCCAGCATATCTTCGGATGGTGAGAGCAGCGGTGAAAGCAGATCGAGCTCATCCGGCCCGAGAATATGGGCACATCCGGCTCCATAAAGGCTGAGCAGATTGAGGGCATGATCGCAATGGTGAGCGTACATGACGCTGTAGATGGGGGCGATGATCGCGCATTTGTTGAGCAGACCAATCGCTGTTTCATCCAGAATGAGCGACGTCAGAACGAGAAAACTGTCGGGGGCGCCGACGAGATAATCCAGCAGGGCAGCAATTTTGTGATACGACAAAATCGACGGTTGACCAATTGCCTTGCGAATGGCAGCTGATTCAGTCCCGTCGCGGCTTGCAATTACAATCTGATGGTGTGACATAGCTTTTGATTTCTCCGTTCATGCCTGAATGCGGCGTGCGAAAGATACCCCATCACAGCTGTTTAAAAAATACATTTTTCGTTGACGGATGTTGGTCACAAAAAAGGCGCGTATACGCGCAGCGTATAGCGCCGCCGCTGTGCGTATCGGCGAGCAGCCGATAGCACAGCCACCTGTCACACTTATTTCTGTTCGTAGCCGATGGCCATATTGAAGATGAGGTGGTCGTTATCGGTGAGCTGGAGCCCCGAAACGATGGCATCATCGCGGGTGCGCTGCATGCGGATGACTGTTGCCAGGCCGGCTGCGGCGCAATACAGGTGGACGTTCTGAGCCACGACGCCGGTGTCGATGCCCCGGATGGTCGCGTAATCCACTGCTTTTGCGGGATCATCTGCATTATCGCCCGTGAAATTCGATGTGACCAGCAGTTCCATCGGAGCGACTTTTAACGGCCGCAAATCGGCTTCACTCAGGCGGATGAGCTTGTGGGCCGCGTGATCGTATTTATAGGCACCTTTTTCGAAAAGCGCATAAATCGTTGCGCTCTGCATGTTCCTGGCGGATGGGGCGGTACGTTTGCCATCGGGACGGTTTACGCCATACGCAGACCACAGCAGGTTCGAAACATCCTGCAGTTTAAGATTTTTTTCGGCGTCATAGTTGCGCACACTGCGGCGTTCTTCGAGTGCTTTGGTGAGTGTGACATCGGTCGCAACCGGTTTTGGCAGTACGATTTCTTCGGCACCGGCTGTGATGGGCGTTTCGTCTGCCGCTGGCTTGGCTGCTTCGGGTGCAGCAGCTTCGGGTGCAGCAGCTTCGGGTGCTGCGGCCTGTTCGGGGACGCCGCAGGCTACCGGTTCGTCGGCGACCGGACATTCACAGGGTTTCTGGCATGCCGAAAGCCCAAACAAAAGCATACCGGCGATACAAATCAGCGTTCTTTTCATATCATCCCTTTGTCTTTGCAAAGAATTCATCGTTGCACCCGGTAAAAAGTCTGCGTTTGGGTGCATACAAAAAAGGCGGTCGTTCGACCGCCAATTCACTAACCGGCCTTACCAGGCTTCCATTCGCAGTAACCCTCTGTCCATTTGCCGGATTCGGGATCCTGTTTTGGTGGCACCCACTGTCTGTCTTCGGAGCAGGTTCCGGTTTCGGTTTTAATAGGTTCCCATGATTTGCATCCCATCATGGCACATGCTGTACAAACCAGTACGAACAAAACACCAGCAATGCGTTTGCTCATTGTTATTCCTCCATAATCGTTATCACACATGTCGTCATTGCGACTGTACCCTAGCGCTCACTTCAATGTCGCTCAAGAAAGCGTCGATTATATGATCTGCGTTATTTTGTCTTTTTTATCAAGGTAAATATGAACGCAGATGCGAATTATTTAGGATTTTGGGCGGTTTCCGCGTCTTGGTCCGCGTCTGCTACTGGAGTTGTGTCCATCACGTCGATCGGCTCGATCGTCATTTCGGCGAGGTCTGTCGCGGCGATCGCCACGGCCTCTGGCATCGCGGCGATCGTCATGGCGTCCGCCGCGTCTGTCGTCGCGGTATCTTCTGTCGTCGCTGTCGTCGGGACGCGGCGCGCTTCCCATTGGGCAGGCATCGCCCAGATCACGCAGTGCGCATGCCCAGTGCAATGGTGCGCGCATGGCATCGACAAACGACGCCTGATCGTCGATTGGCTGTGCAAAGAGTGTTGCGCAATGCCCCATATCTTCGAGCAGGTCAAAAACGCCGGAACCTGCGCATGCGGGCACGCCGAGCACCTGCTGGGCTTCGATGCTGAGTTCGTTATCGATGCGGCGGCGGTAGACCGCGATCGTGTCGACGCCGTCAAATCCGCGTCCGTTCGAATCGCGGATGCTGTACACACGATCCTTCAGTCCCTCGCCACGGTTATAGACGTCGCGCGCAATCACAATTCCGCCGCGGTCGTGGAAATATTCCAGCACGTCTTCGGGCGCGGGGCTGTCGCCAAGACATCGCCAGTCTTCGGAAATGTAGGCATCGTCCAGGGATGCCGGATAGGCCACGACCCTGCCGGCTGTCGTATTGAGCTCGACGCCGTGGAGCACCAGAAATCCAGCGGTTTTCCCGGCTTCGAAATAATCACGTGCACGACGTGAAGAGGCACGATCTGTAATCACAATGCCATCCAGACGTGCGCATTTTCCGGCTTCTATCAGGGACGAAATGCCAAACGGTGCGCTTTCCGTTGCATCCGAATACACAAAAACATCAATTAACATCCATATCTCCTGTTGTGGAACATGTATGCGCTCAGGCATACCGATGCCGCCCGGCGGCCAAGTCAAATCTGCTCGCTTTTATCATAATCTCCGGCAATCGCGAAACACAAACAAATTGCGTATGAAAAACCATCCTTATTGCATCAGCCAGCCGAAGAGTTTCATGGCGCGCGGCGAATAAGGCGGATAGCGCAGAGGCACATCAATGCCCGCAGACTGCAGCAGTTCCGAACGCTGGTGGCTGAAATTGAGGAATCCCTGATAGCCGTGGGATGCGCCGTGTCCGCTGTTCCCGACGCCGCCAAAAGGCATGTGGATGTTGGTGAGGTGCATCAGGGCATCGTTGAGTGCAAATCCGCCGCAGATGAGCTTTTTGAATGCTTTGAAATCGGCCTTGTCGCTGCTGAACAGGTAGCATGCCAGCGGCGTCGGATGCTGCGCGATGATGTCGAGTGCCATTTGTGCGGTCGAAAGATCTTTGCTGCTGCCCGCAATCTGCGCATGGGTTTGGGTAATGGGCAGAATGGGCAGAATGGGGCCGAAAATTTCTTCCTGCATCAGTGGATGATCCAGGCCGACACGAATCACGGTGGGTTCGATGGTACGCGAATCGTCGTCGCATTTGCCGCCGCACAGAATCGTCTGTTCGGGCATTTGCTGTGATTCGGCGGGATTCAGCAGTCCCTTGAGACGGTTGTAGTGCCGGTCGTTAATCAGGTGTCCCATGCGCTCGAAATGATCACCGAATTGTTTGCTGATTTCGGCTTTGAGTCTGGCAACAAAATCCTCGCACAGATCGTCTTCAATCAGCACGTAATCGGGCGCGACACAGGTCTGTCCGGCGTTGACGAATTTCGCGAATGCCAGGCGTTTTGCGGCAATATCCAGATGCTTGCAGTGTGTGATGACGACCGGCGATTTGCCGCCCAGTTCGAGCACGGTCGGCGTGAGATGTTCTGCGGCCGCTCGCGCAATGAACTTTGCAACCCGTGTGCTGCCAGTAAAAAAGATGGTGTCGAATTTTTCGGTGAGCAGTTCGGTCGTCTCTTCGGGGCCGCCCTGCACGACGGCAATCGACCGCTTGTCGAGGTACTGCGGGAGTTTTTGTTCAAACCAGGATGCCGTGGCGGGGGCCAGTTCCGAGGGTTTGATGACGGCGACATTGCCTGCGGCAATCGATGCAATCAAGGGCGAAATCATCAGCTGGAACGGGTAGTTCCAAGGACTGATGATGAGCGAGGTGCCACGGGGCTGCGGCTGGATATGGCTGGAGGCGGGGAAAAGAAAGATCGGCGTATGTTTTTTTCTGCCGCTTGCCCAGGCTTTGACGTTCTTTCGTGCATGACGTGCCTCATGGAGCACAATGCCGATTTCGGTCAGCCAGGCTTCTTCGGCTGTTTTGCCCAGGTCCTGGTGCAGTGCCTGCTGTATCGATTCGCGTTCATTTTCCAGCATTTGAATCACGGCGTCCAGCTGGTTCTGCCGCCAGCTCGTGTCAAAAGTTTCACCGGTTGCAAAAAACTCGCGCAGTGCCTGGATTTGTGTTGAAAATTTGGTCATGGTTTTATCTCTGTATCGCTCTGAATGCAGTTCGATTATAATCGGCGCGCGTATCTGGAACAGATAGCGCGGCGCGCCCGCGTATTTGCCGCAAGGCAAATAGCAGGGCGAAACATATCACATATCATTGTAATTTGTCGGAGGATATTATGCGGGTTTCGGTGATTTTGAGTGGATGCGGTGTGCGCGACGGCAGTGAAATTCACGAGGCGGTGCTGCTGTTGCTGGCGCTGGATCAGGCAGGGCATCAGGTCGACATCTTTGCGCCCGACAAGGCTCAGGCCGATGTGGTGAATCACGCGACGGGCCGGCAGATGAACGAAAGCCGCAATGTGCTCGCCGAGGCTGCCCGGATTGCGCGCGGCAGGATTCGGCCGCTTGCCGAACTCGACGTCAAATCGTGCGATGCGGTGGCGCTGCCAGGCGGCATGGGTGCGGTAAAGAATTTGTGCGATTTCGCACGCAATGGCATCGAATGCGCGGTTGATCCGACGGTCGAAGCAAAACTTCGCGATGCTCATAAATCGGGTAAAATACTGGGGTTCATGTGCATCGCACCTGTCATCGCTGCACGGCTGTTCGGCGGCGCGCACGTGCATGTGACCATCGGCGACGACGATGGCACAGCGCGTCAGGTTGAGGCAGCAGGCGCGGTGCACGAGCGTCACGCAGCTTCGGAAGCATGCATCGACGCAAACCTGAAAATCGTTACCACGCCCGCTTATATGAACGCGCGCTCGATTTCGGATGTCTACGCTTCGGCCCGTGCACTGGTCGCTGCAATGGAGTCGCTGAAAAAGTAACGGCCTGGCGTGCAGATGTTGACTATTCTTTGATTTTTTGTGTGAATTGGGAAATAAATATGTCTTTCCGGGCAGCGGGCTATCGTGCACAAGGCACGATACGCCCCGCCGATGTGCCTATCGCCCCTGCGGGGCAATACGGCACATCATCACGTGTTTGGCGGCTTCCAAACCGCTGCAGCACATATAAAAAAACGCGCATAACCGACTGGAGATAGCTTTATGCCAGGGTATCTGATTAAAGCCGCGAATTTTGTTGCTGAGATTAAGAACGATGATGAGTTGAAGCAGCTGGCGCAAGTCGATACGATAAAAAAAGATACCCTCGTGCGAGTGCTGCCGGGCGATACCTGGGTTCAGGCCAAGACACTGCCGCTGCTGCGCAAGGTCTGGGGACTGGATGCCGCCGTTGTGCCGCCGCCTCTTCCCGGGGCTGTCAACCGGATGACATCGATGCCGCCACGCCTGGAAACCGCGATCGATTACCGGCCCGATTTCTGGGCAAAGCTGGCGGAACAGAATGACGGCAGCAATGAATCTCAATCGGATAATGCCGATTCCGGGGCGCATACAGACAGCGATGGTGCGGCTATACCGGAGCATGCGCCTCAGTCTGTCGGGGCTGGCGATCACTCGCAGCCGTCATCGGTTCCGACGCACGATGCTTCGGGAACGGCTTTTCAGGCCATTGCATCGAATGTGAGCGCCGCTGTGGACGTCGATTCCACGTCGCTGCCCGTACCGCATTTACAGGAATCGACATCATGGATGGACGACGGATTTGACGAAGAAGATCCTGGAGACAAAACCGTCGCCACACTGCCGCCAAAACCGCCGCTTCCGCCCCAGGAATCCCGTGATCCCTCCACACAGAATCTCGACGATGTTGCCGTGGCAATTTGTGACGAATCGGACAATATCGAGGATGTCGCCGATATCGCCGTCGCCGAAAAAGAAAATGACGAGCGCCTTTATAATAATGATACAGATGACGATGAAGACACGGCAAATATCAATGATGTGGTCGTGCCGGATGGCGACGGGGTCGAGGTCGATCTGAATGGCGTCGAGAATGAACCCGATTATCAGGATATTTCGGAGCTGAATCTGCAAATCGTCCAGGATGACGAGAAACCTGCGAATATTCAGGAACTGGATGAATTGCAGGCTGAAGCAGAGGCGGCAGATGCCGAATCCGACAGTTCGAAAGCCTTTGGGAAAATTGCGGATGATCTTTCGGGGATTTTCAAGGGCATTTCGATTTCCGACGAGGAAGATCCGACCAATCTGAACGATATGTCGGATGTTTCCGGCATCATGTTCGATCGGATGTATGCCGAGCTTTATCAGGAAAACGACGAAGCCGAACCGGATGAAGTCACGCGCATTATTGCGGAATACGATCGTCCGGTGCCTCCCGGGCCTCAGAATGCCGATGTGCAAATTGCTTCCGATGTGCAAATCGTTGTGGATGCCCGTGATCCGAAGGATAAATCGAACAGGAATGCGCCAGCGGCATCGCCTCAGTTCCATGCAGTTTCTTCGTCTGCCGTATCCAAATCTGCTGTACCCAAATCTGCTGCGGACGTTGTTCAAAAGCCCGAAGCATCGAAGCGGAATGCGGATGCGCAGAAACCGTCAGAATACGTGTTCCGTCCGATTCCGGGCGCACCGGATCCCGTGACCGTGCTGTCGGATGCGGGGGATGAGGATCTGGATGATGATCAGACGACCACGCGGAACCGCTTTGATTTCGATAATTTTCAGACGGTTCCCAAGCAGACGCTGCGCGGACTTGCGACGGTTTCCAGACCATCGTCCCGCCGCAGTGCAACCGACGATGAGGAAGATATTTGGAGCGGTGTTCCCGTCGAACCGCAGTATCCGTCGGGGGCGCGCAGCAACACGCTCGACTGGACGCGTACAAAAGTCCGGACGCGTCGCAGACAAAAGATAGATTCTGCCAGTGTCCAGGATGCGATGAGTGATGACTCGCCAACCGGCCGCGTGAAGCATTCGCGCAGAAATCCTGCGCCCGAGTTTGCCGGCGATCCATCCGAAATGCCGGAAGAACTGCGGGCTGCACGCGCAGCTGTTGAAGCCGCAAAGCAGGCGGTTTCTCAGAATGGTGAATTGAGTTCGACGATTCTCAAACGTGCGGCATTGCTCGTTGATGCGCTTGAAGTAGCGCATACAAGCGGCGTCTATCAGGCCATAGACGAAAAAGACTTGCAGGATGATGATTCGACGACGGCAACCGGTGTTGCCGGATTCCGCAATCTGGTGACAGGGGATCGGATTTGGGCGAATGATGCCAAATCCCGGAAAAAGTCACAGGATTTGCTTGACGACAGCGAAATCGATCGCATTCCCGAAGATTATCTCGATGAGAGTCCGTCCGAGAAATTCCAGGTGCGCAGCCGGCAGGATCTCGCCCGCCTGGTGCAAAAAGATATCACAGCCGAGAGACAATCGGGAAAATCCCCGCGCAGTCGCAAGGACGACGATTTGGTGTGCGAAGATTACCTCGACGAGAGTCCGTCCGAAATGTTTCAGGTGCGCAGCCGCAAAGAACTCGAACAGATGATGCGGCGTGAAATGCAGCGCGACCGCAGTCTGTGTGCGCGATCGTCCGAAGACGACGAAGAATCCAGCTCGGATCGATTCAAAATTCGCGGCGGCAGTATGGTGCGCCGCATGATGGCAGAAGAAGCGCGCGCCATGCGCACAGACAGCCAGGAGATCCCTGCGCCTGATTTGTCGGCGACATCCAATGCCGATATGCGGCGGATGTTCCAGCAGGCTGACGAACTCCATCTCGTCCTCGCCCACGAAATTCGCGATAAGGAATCCAGTGTTGCCAAGGATCTGGATGCCGGCGAAAATCAGGATGCCCCCTATCACAGCGCCCAAATCCCGGAAGCCGGCGGTAGTCCACAGCAGCCCGCTGCCGATATCACGGACGATTTGCCCGTTCGAAATGAACATATCGTTGCGGTTTCAAAACCCAAAGAAGCACCTGTTACGGTGATCACCACAACCGATGCGCTCGATCGCACCAGAGTTCCGCAATCTGAGGACGATGCTTTCTTTAAGGATAAGCTGGAACCCGGTGAGCAGCTGATCGCACAGTTCGATACGCTGTATCTCACGTCCAGACGGTTGTGGAATATCAGAGGCCGAAAATACGTATCGTCGTATGAGTCTTATGATATTCAGGATGTTCAGTGTGTGGCGCTTAAAGAAGAGCGCAAGTGGGGATTGATGATCGCCGTTGTGATATTGACTGTGATTGCGGGAGGGGCTTACGTTTTCTATCCGCGCATCGAACTCCTGGCTGTTGTGATTTACGGCGTTATCATGTGCCTTGTGTGTCTCATCGTTTTCTTTAGAACGACGATTCAGATCGGTTTGCAGGGAGGGATGCAGGTGCGCAGCGAAATCGGTGTGACGCGAAAGAATCGCGTAGAGGCCACGACATTCCTGAATCATGTGGATGCCACGCGTCTCACGCGTCGGCGTCAGCTGGGCATTTAATCATGTGGATTTATTCGATTTCGGATACAGAATTTGAGCTGGATCTGCGCTGGATTTTCGAATCCGTGACCAACTATCTGGATGTGCTTACCCGAATTCTGGCTTTGTCGGAGGTGAGTGTGCCCTATACGCCCAAGCGGATTCTGGGGCGTCTGGCGCCCTATCATCTGGCAGGTCGTATGATGGTTCTGTTCGACTTTGCAAAGGGGCAAAAAGCCATCGATCGGCGGTATGTCGAAGAAGTGATGTGTGATTATGCCCGCATGATGACTCTGAATGTGCTCACCTATACGCAGGAACTCGCCAGCGATGACGAAGAAGATGATGACGAAGATGCGGAGGCTGGTGGCGTATCTGAATTTGAACGAGCATATGAAGTGATTGCGGGGCTGCAGTCTCATGCATGCCCTGTGATCATGATGGGTGCTTATGCCCGCGCGAAATTAAACGAAGGACGTGCAATCAACGCGGTTGAATTGCAGGCTTTGACCGGACTGGATGTAGAATCCGCGCAGCTGAAAGGGATTGCTTTGAAGACAAAAGAGGATGGCAAACCACTTTTTGATTGCATGGATGTGAAACGGTATCTGGCCCAGGGAGCCGGGGATGATGAATAAGTGAATCATGGCTAAAGAAATACTGCATAACGACTGGGCACCGCTGCTGCAGAGCGCATTTGAGACCGAATCGTACAAGCAGTTGCGGGCATTTTTAATCAATGAATATCGCACGCGCAAAATCCACCCGGGCATGTACGATATCTTCAATGCGCTGCACTGGACGCCGTACCACAATGTAAAAGTCGTGATACTGGGGCAGGATCCCTATCATGGCGACAATCAGGCGCACGGCCTGAGTTTTTCTGTGCTTCGTCCGACCCCGCCGCCGCCTTCGCTGGTCAATATCTATAAGGAGTTGCACGACGATTTGGGAATTCAGCCGCCGACACACGGAGATCTCACGGCCTGGGCATTACAGGGGGTTTTGTTGCTCAATACCGTGCTTACGGTTCGCCATGCACAGGCCAATTCTCATCAGGGCAAGGGATGGGAAGCATTTACCGATGCCGTGATTCGCTGTGTGAACGATAAAACTGATCCCGTTGTTTTCGTATTGTGGGGTCGCAACGCCAAATCCAAGATGAATCTGATTACCAATCCGATTCATTTGGTGCTCACTGCGCCTCATCCATCGCCCCTTTCGGCGTACAGCGGTTTTTTTGGTTCCCGGCCGTTTTCCAAGATCAATGCATTTTTGCAGGCTCATGGCCGCACACCTATCGATTGGCGTATTCCGGAGCAACCTGTAAAACCCACGGATTGATGTGACGCCTTTCCGGAGTGCCGGATTGTTGCTGTGCATTGATGTTTTGGTGTATGGCGCATTGTCGGCACTCTGGTTGTACGGAAACTTTTTTTTCAAAAAGCACTTTTTGGGGCCGATTCGTTTTCGATTGCCACATATATAGGGGTATGGACGACATACCCACTGTGGAGGAGAAAATGAAGAAGCTGAATTCTGATCTGTACAATCGCATCCAAACCGAATGGCAGCCCGAATATCGCAAACATGCGGATGATCCGATGTTTATTTACATAGGACGCTGCCGGTTTTTTGATCTATACATTACAATTTCCGAAAAGTATCTCAGACAGAGCATTCGGGCGTTTCTTCGTATGAATCCCGAGACAGTCATCCTGGTTGTTTCTGAAGAAACCCCGGAGTATATCGATGTCTATATGCAGTCGGTTCTGGATGAATCGCCGGTTTCAGCACATGATATTCATTGGGAATCGTCGGCTGATTTTTGGGATGCAGGGCGGTCGGATTCGATGGCTGAGTTTTCGTTTGAACTCGATAAAAAGTATGGCAAACGCCGTCTTGAGCGTCGGTTCGTCGCAGATTTTAAAGCGCAGTATCGAAATCTTGCAGCCGCCTGGACCGGGCTGACGAACGATACCGAAGCAATCAGGCAGGAGCTTTCGCTGACCTCATTGCTCAGACTGCTTTTTATCGCTTTTATTTCGTCCAGGTATATTCTGGACAATCGAATCACCTTTGTTCAGGAAGAAGCTGCGCGAGCCAGTTTGAATCAACGATCGGTCTACAGGGATTTTTTGCAGCCGCTGTTTTTCGAGACGCTCAACCGCCCGGTTTCACAGCGTTCGGAACGTGCGCTGGCTCTGGGAAATATACCTTTTTTAAACGGCGGACTGTTTATGCCAACTTTGCTGGAATCTGAGAATCCGGATCTTTCTGCGCCCAATGCATGCTGGATTCGAATCATCGACATATTGCTGGACAAATATACTTACAGCAGCGAATTTGACGATCCTGAATCGGACAAGCTTGATCCGATGATGCTTGGGCATATTTTTGAATCGCTGATGTCTGATCAAAAACGTCATATTACCGGCAGTTTCTATACGCCTATGCCTTATGCCAAAAGGATTGCACGGGATACGATCTATCGCTGGCTTGAAGAGAACTATTTGAGCGAGGCGCAGATAAAGGCATTGCGAGAAACCGGCAATGTCTGTGCGCTCGATATGGAAACAGCAAAACGCGTTGAACAGGCGCTCTCAAAGGTCACGATTCTCGATCCGACTGCAGGCAGCGGCGCATTTTTACAAAGTGCGCACCAGTGTCTTTTCAAACTCAGAACGGCGCTGAAGGAATACCTGAAGATGCCATGTCATCCCGGGACTTTGGCCAAGGAAATACTCGTTCAGAATCTGTATGGGGTTGATATCATTCCTGAAGCGAATCATCTTTGTGAGCTGAGGCTGTGGCTCGAAATCATTCAGCACTACCGGATTGGTGAACAGATTCCGACGCTTCCGAATCTCGATGTCAATATTCGCTGCGGCGATTCTCTCGTCGATATCAGTCAATTTCGGCGAGTGCTGGCGATTCCATTGCCACAGTCCGAACAACGCCAGAAATGTGAACGACTCAAACAATTATATCGTGTGTCGAGCGGATTTGAAAAGAAACATTTGGCAGGCGAGATCGATCGCGAAATCCGGCAGATGTCAGACCAGATATTGAACGCCATAGATGAGGAACATCGCCGCAATATATCATCTGGGCAAATTGTATCCAAACCGCTGTTCGATTGTATAAGTGATTGTACTGCAGCGCATCTTGATAGTGTATCCGAAAGTGCGGCTGCGCAGCTCAAAAGAATGCATTTGTGGCGTACGCATCAGGGTATTGGCCCGGGGTTTAGCTATGATATCCATTTTGGTGATATCATCGAAAAGGGCGGTTTTGATATCGTTATCGGTAATCCGCCATGGTTTTCGCTGCACAGGATGCCGCTCGAATCGCGCAGACTGTTGCAGTCTTTGTACAAAACTGCTCGGGGAATGAGAGGTGCGAAAGCCCAGTCAATGGATATCAGCGCGGTTTTTGTTGAAAAATCGTTACAATGCGTTCGTCCCAAAGGCATTGTATCCATGCTTGTTCCAAATAAACTATTCTACGCACCTTCGTATGTCAGATTCAGGAACTATGCAAACGAACATGCTGAACTGCTCGAGATCAAAGATTTGTCCGGTCAAAAGGATATGTTTGATGCGTCGACCTATCCAGCGTCGCTGATATTGAAAAAGCCGTTTGGAGCATCCCGGCGTGCGCCAATAAAGTGGCCGTCTGATCCGACTGATAAATGCCCGTCAACATTTAGAAATATACGCTGCAGGATGGGGGATCGGTTCGTTATAAAACGCGGCATTTGCACTGGTGCGAATCATATATATATTGGAAAGGTGATTGAACAAAAACCGGATGTGTCTATTGTTCAGTTTGGAACCGGCGAAACCGCTGAAATTGAAAATGAATTGTTGCATCCCGTGATTCGTGGATCTGCACTCACAGCCTATGATTATGTCAAAACTGAAACAATTGTATTTACGCATGAATTCCGAAATCCTGAAAAACCGGTAAAATTGCTGCCGCCCCATGCTCTGATGTGGTTCGATGGTCATGCACAGGTTTTGGGTAATCGCAGCAATGTCCGAAGAAATCATGCTTATGGACTGTGCGGGTGCAGTTCTCATCTCAAATCGCCCAAAGTCGTATGGCGCGATATATCCGAAAAACTGGAGGCTTGTTTTGTGCAGGATCCGGAATGTATACCTATCAATACAATTTATTATATTCCAGTTGATGATGAGAATACCGGCTATTTGCTTGCTGCTTACCTGAATTCTTCTATGGTTCGGGACTGGTGCTATGCCCGCGCTGCGCATGCGCAAAATGGTTACCGGCGCTATTTTGCATGGGTTATCGAAGATTTGCCGTATCTGATGCATGCACCGGATGAACCGCAAAAACAAATACTGGCGCAGATTGTTGAATTATCAAAGCAGTGCCATTTGCTTGATTGCGGGGAACGCGAGAATTTGCAGCTGCAGATCGATAGATGTTTCGAATTGTATCTTGCACAGTACGGTAGCGTGCAGCTGGATCCGCCAGGAAAACAGCGAATGCTGGAAATCGGTTAGTGGATTGGATGAAGATATCTAATGTATGGCTGCATTTAATACAAACTGTTGCTGTTTAAAAACCTTTGAAAAACGCCATATCTACGCTTGCATAAAAGAATACAGGACCATGGAGATGCGTATGAGCAGTGTGTTTATCAATCCATTTACGGATTTTGGGTTTAAACGGATTTTTGGTCAGGAGGATCACAAGCGCATTTTGATTGGATTTCTGAATGCGTTGTTTGAGGGCGAACTGATTGTGAAGGATTTGGTATATCGCGACAAGGAGCAGCTTGGCGCGACGAATCGTAATCGCACAGTTATTTACGATATTTACTGTACGTTGGATGATGGCAGCCACGTGATTGTCGAAATGCAAAATAAAAAGGAGGTGAATTTTGATGCGCGTGCGCTATACTATGCCTCAAGGTCAATTGTCGCTCAGGGGGAAAAGGGCGATATTTGGCAGTATAATT
>CAMKRB010000007.1 GCA_946415045.1 uncultured Myxococcales bacterium | reverse complement strand
TCCTGCAGCGTTGCTGGAAGATTCTCATGTGACCGTCATTGAGAATCTTCCTGCAGCGTTGCTGGAAGATTCTCATGTGACCGTCATTGAGGACGGCGACAGGACGTATCACATCATTGGTACGGCGCATGTGAGTGAAAAGAGCCGTCAGGAAGTGGCGAACCTCATCGAATCGGTGCATCCCGACAAGGTCTGTATCGAGCTTTGTCAGGCGCGGTATGACAGTTTTAAGGACACCGATCGCTGGAAGAAGCTCGACATTTTTGATGTGATTCGCAAGGGAAAGTTTTTGTTTTTGCTTGCGAACCTTGCGATTTCTGCATATCAGCGCAAGATGGGGGCAAAACTGGGCGTAAAACCTGGCGCTGAGCTGATTGGTGCGGCTGAGGAGGCCGAAAAACGGGGGATTCCCGTGGCGCTTATCGATCGCAACATCAATACGACGCTGAAGCGAACGTGGGCAAATCTGGGGTTCTGGACGAAGTGTGAGCTTTTGTCGGCCATCGTTGCATCGACGTTTTCGAACGAAAAGGAATCGAAAGAAGAGACGTCGCAGGCGATCGAAGACCTGAAGCAGGATGCGAATCTTTCGACGATGATGCAGGCGTTTGCGGAGGAATTGCCGCAGGTGCACAAGCCGCTCATCGACGAGCGCGACCGCTATCTGGTGGCGAAAATGCGGTCCTGCGGGGGCAAAAATGTCGTTGCGGTGGTCGGTGCCGGGCACGTGAACGGCATGAAGAAATACTATCACGAACCCATCGATACCGACGAACTGGATCGGCGTCCGGCGCCCGGCATCGTGTGGAAGCTGATAAAATGGCTGTTCCCGCTCATCGTGATTGGCGGCATCTGCATAGGCGTATATAATCACGGCGTGGATTCGCTGGCTGAGATGCTTCGTGCGTGGATTCTGCCGAACTCGGTATTCTGCTTTATTACGGCGGTGCTTGCGCTGGCGCACCCGCTGACGATTCTGGCTGCGATTATCGTTTCGCCGCTCACGTCGACGACACCGGTGATTGGTGCGGGCATTGTGCTGGGACTGCTTGAGGCATGGCTGCGCAAGCCGACAGTTGCGGATTGCGAGGATCTGCCCAATGTACATACGCTGAAAGACTTTTATCGCAACAGGTTTACGCATGTGCTCGTCGTTGCTGTGCTGACGACCATTGGATCGGCTGCAGGCGCGTGGATTGGCATCGGCTGGCTGTTGATTTTGCTGGGTGTGAACTGATACGCCAATGAGTGAAAATCAATTACAGGAATATAAAAGCGATTCGATGACATCGTCGTTCACCTTCAAAATCGTGACTGCCATGATTTTGGTGGCGATTGTGCCAGTAGGCTTTTCTTTGTATATTTTTCACCTCATTTCGAGTTTTAATCAGGATTTGCAGCAGGAAGCCGTTGCGAGCATCAATGGCGTTTCGGATGTTTACAAGTCGTGGGTGAAATCGGAATCGGAGCGCATGCGCCTGATTTCGAAAAAGCTGGAGCTTGAGGTCGACAATCTGCTCGAAAAACACCAGATCGTTCGTGCGCGCGATGTGCGGCTGAGCGAGGGGTTTCGGGAGGATTTGTCGAATCTGTTTGAACAGACCGTGCAATCGGATGACATCGTGTTTGACCTGCGTTTGACGCTGAATATGGAGCCTTTGGTGGAGGCCCGCAAATCGGATGTCGTCGATGAGAATTACAAGTATCAGGTGACAGCGATACCAGTGGCGATACGCTCACGGTATCAGAGGATGGCGGCGCAGGACGAAATCGACGAGGATTTTGAGATGCCGATGCTTGTTGCGGAGCCCGTCGACAGCGAAACCGAATCGGATTCTGTGCCGGTGCTTCCCGAAACGCTGAACAGTGAACCCGGTGGTGCGATTGCTTCAACCCGTGGTGTGAGCCTTTCGCTGACGTTTGGTTTGCCGCGGACCCAAAGCGAACTGTACGAAAAAATTGGCGAAAGAAAGTATTTGCACGATTCGATTTCGGCAGTTGAAAATGACGGCGGCTGGAGTGTGACCGACATCTATCAGGGCATATTTATGTTCCTGAGTGCGGTGTTGCTTTTCGTCGCTATCATCATCGCATTCGTGATTGCGCTTCCGGTAAGCCGCCGCGTTTCGATGCTGACGTCATCCGTGAAGCGCGTCGCCGAGGGCGATTTGCATGCGAAAGTGGATGTGACCGGGCATGATCAGATTTCGTTTTTGATGCACCAGTTCAATCTGATGGTCGATGATGTCCGCACGGCTCAGGAATCGAAGGCTTATATCGAGCGCATGCAGGCTTGGCGCGAGGTTGCCCGCAGACTTGCCCATGAGATCAAGAATCCGCTGACGCCAATTGTTCTCGCGATTCAACAGCTCGACAAGAAGTTCGATGACTATACCGAAAGACCGCAGAAATACAGGCAGCTGCTGACGGATGTCGTCGAAATCGTGAACGAGGAAACCGAGACACTGCGCAAGCTCGTGAAGAATTTCACCGAATTTGCCCGCATGCCGATTCCCGAGATGAAAGAGAGCTGTTTCTATGATTTTGTCGTTCAGACGATTCAGCAGAATCCGCAGTTTGCCGAATCGTGCAAGCGCATCGAGGTGCATCGGCCGGATGATGAAACTGCAGCACAGATCCTCAGTTTCGATCCCGAACTGATTCGCCGCGTGATCATCAATATCGTGCGCAATGGCATCGAAGCGGCGCAGAATGCGCACATCGAACCCGAAATCGACCTGTCTTTCAAAATCCTGAATGATGCGAAAAAGCAGCTATGTCTGAGCATTGTGGATAATGGGCCCGGGCTGACAGATGAGCAGAAAGCCAGCCTGTTTATGCCGTATTTTACGACGAAATCGGATGGCACGGGACTTGGTCTGTCGATTGTGCGCAAAATTGTCGAAGATCACAACGGCACCATTACATTGCACGATCGCGATGACCATGAGCGGGGGGCACAGGCCGATATCTCGCTGTGCTTTTAGAAGCTGAAGCTGTATGAGAGCGGCATCACGGCTGTGGCTGTTGTGCGTCGTTTATCGCTGTGGCTGCGGCGGGCATGCGAAGCCTCCATCACCACTGTCGTCGTGACGATGGGCAGAATGAGTACGAACAGCGCCGAGAAAACAGGGTAATCATCTACCAGAAAATACGATGTGATATCGGCGACAATCGCACCTGCATAAGCGCCGACAAACGGTTCCCAGTAGGTCGAGCGACTGTCGGTGAGATAGCCGCCCAATATGGCGCCCGATGCGACTGCGGCGGGATAGACGATGCCGGAAATCGCGATCGTTGGTATGTAATTGTTCGGGTTTAGAAACAGGCCCGTGATGAACACGGAGCCGCCTGCGGCAGCTCCAAACAGCGTCCCCATGCCAATTTCGGCGGCACCTCTGGCTGCCCAGTGTGCGGGTTGCTTGTCCTGTGCGTGAGATGTGACCGGACAGAAACACAGCAAAATGCCCAAAATCAGTATGGATAAAGCGTTTTTCATATGGAAACTCCGGATGGTGGATTATTCGGATTCGGGAAGCGGAATCTGCGCTTCGTCGGGCGCTTCGTCGGGTGCGTTTGGCTCTTCATGGTGGTGACCATGGTGGTGATCGTGTTCGTCCTCTCCCTGGGGAAGTGCCTTAATGACGTCATCGACCGTGCGCGGGGTCGCCGTAAAATCTATCTGGACCTTGAATTCAGACCCTTCAAAAACCGGCCATCGGGCCATACTTTCGACCAGGCAGTCTTCCATGTCTTTGGGAAGATCAGTCGATAATTCCGATATTTCGGGCGATTTCGATCCGGCTGTGCGTTTGAGACGGAAGATGGCCTTTCCCGGGAATTCCTTGCCCGAATAAGCTATGGAATTCTTGTAGCAAAGGTCAAATGACGACTCCCTGTACAGGAATGAACGCCTGATATCGTCCTCGGAAATGTTGGATGCATCGAGCACTGAGAGCTGCATTTTGGTGATGGGCGCAACGATTCTGCCTTCGCGGCGCATTTTCTCGATAATTTCGTTGCGGCGTTTAAGCTCGTCTTCGCTGAGTTTGTGAACTTCGAGTGGCTGGTGAACGACCTGCTGCTGGGTATTTTCTGCGGGGGGCTGTTCGGCTGGCTTTTGTGCATTACACCCCAGAATTCCGCATCCAAGAATGATTAAATACCAAATTTTATTCATAATTTACCTCATAATTTCACGTGGTGTCGCATATTCGACTACATCAGTTTAACCGTATTTGTGTGAATCACAAGGATTAATTCACTATTTACAGCGTTTTGATGCCGAACAGGGTAAAAAAAAAGCGGATGTCGAGAGAACATCCGCTTGAAAATCGGCTGTATGATTGGGTTTAGAAGGTCCAGCCCATCGACATGCCTTTGTAATCTGGGGTGAGGGTCATGTCGAGATCGGGCATCCATGAATTGGACAATTTGCGTTCGACTTTTTCGCCGGTGAAATCGTAGACATAGCCAAAGATGACCATGCTGACACCGATGGCGGTGAGGCCGGCACCGACGCCCCACAGGACTTTTGAATACGTATTTTTAATGGGTTTCCACTTATCGCGGATGCTTGTAGCATCCTGGCCGGCTTCTGAAGTCTTGTGCTGCAGAATGGTTTTGTTCATTTCGTCATTCTTGTTATCGGCGACGAATTCGAGCGCGATACCGGTGGCGAGTGCGGCGAGTCCGACGCCGCCGGCGACATAACCGCCGATGATAATGCCTCTGCGGATGGCTTTCACATCGGTGGCGACCATCATGCTGACGTGAACTTTGGCGGTTTTATTGGGTTCGATGGAGACTTTGACGGCGTCTTCCTTTGTGAATCCTTCTTTGTGAACGGCGACGACATACGAACCTGTGGGGAGTTCAAATGGCGTGGCGGATTCTTCAAATTCGGCGCTCATGCCGATGCGTTTTCCATCGATAAAGACGTCTGCACCCGGGACATTGCTGGTGACGATGAGATTACCGACTTCGCCGACGACGATGCTTTTGGCCAGTTTGTTGGCCGACGCGACATCGGTGACTTCGCCGGTCACTTCGCGGAAGATGCCCTTGCCGCTCACGTACCAGACCAGGTGCGTGTTGCCGCCTTCTTCGACAGAACCAAAGATAATGGCTGGTGCACCGAGGGTTTCGCACGCTGCATCATAACATGCGATGCTGGCGTTTTTGTCGCATCCGGTCACCATCTGCATTTCGGTGTAGGTGATGTCTCCGCCGTTTGAATCCAGCGTGAGATTATCGGAATTGCTCACCTGATCACGGAGCGCTTCGAGCAGCAGTTCAGCTTGTCCGTCTGTATTGCGGCCGTTTGAATCGAGCTTCATAACGGCGACAGTTTCGGCATAGGCGTTTGCCGCAAAGAGTGTACAAATACCAGCAAGTGCGAGACCGGCAATATGCTTTTTCATCATGTGCCCCCTTGATGAGGATATGTCATCAGCCATTTTATGCACCCGCATCATGGGTGCATAAAAGATTATGCAGGGCTTTATATCACAATGGCGTCGGGTATTCAACATTATCGGGAATTTGGAATTTGATTGCCGAATTTGGATATATGGCGTATTTCGGAATGTGCAACACAGTTGCAAACATTGGTGAAGATTAACTGGAAATCGCATGGAAGAAAAGCAAGCGTATCGCAATCGATTTTGGGCATTTGTGACGGTTTTTGGCACGCTTTGGGGAGGGCTTGAGCTGACGCTGGGAACGTTTTTACACGTTTTGCACGTGCCCAAGACCGGATTCATCATGGTTGCATTGAGCGCGATTTTGCTTGTTGCGCAGCGCAATATATTCCCGGCTCGCTGGAGTACCCTGGCTGCCGGCGTGATCGCAGCATGCATCAAAAGCCTTTCGCCCGGGGGCATAATTGCCGGCCCAATCATTGGCATTCTTGGGGAAGCTTTGATCATCGAGTTGTGTTTGCTGGCTGCCCCACGCAATCTGGTGCTGAACATGTTTGCGGGATCGGTGGCGCTGCTTTGGTCGCAGCTGCAGTCGGTCTTTAAGCTGTGGCTGTATTACGGCACGGATTTTTTAGCGAGCGTCATCAAGGTGATCGAGAAGTTTCTGAAGATTCAGTGGACGGCTGCGGTTGGGTGGACGGTCGTTGGGATCTTGCTTTTGATCATTCTGGGAACGGGTGCGGTTTCGGGGATTATCGGCCACAGGCTGGGTCGTCGCGTGTTAAAAGACATGGAAAATGCCCAAATCAAAGCAGAAAGTGAAGAAACGGCGAACGCATCGGACGATGAAACAGCGGCATTACCGGATGAATCCGGGCAATCGGCGAAAGACGTGATGGCGGCAGTGGGTGGCGGCAAGAGGCGCCGAAATGCTGCAGATAATGCGCAAATCGTGAAAACCCGGCTGTGGGTGCTGCCATTTGCGATTGCGACGGTGGTGATGCAGTTTGGAGATAACCTTTGGTTTGCGGTGGGTGCTGCGGTTTTGTGGTGTGCGGTGCTTGCCGTTGGTGCACGGCAGGTGCTGAAAGCGATTTGGTGGCCAAAATTCTGGATATTTACATTTGTCGTAAGCTGTTTATGTGGTGTGGTTCTGGCCTGGCAGTTTGAGGGCAGCTGGGACTGGGCGCTTGGATGTGAAGCTGCGGTGCGCATGTTTTTACGCGGTTTGTATGTGTTTTCGCTTGTATCGTGGGCGACTCGGTGTGTGCGGGGCGAGGAGTTTCTGTCGGTGTGGGAAAAAGTGCATCTTCCGGAACTCGGCTTGTCGCTCACCCATGCCTATCGGTTGCTGCCGCGTTGGCTGGACCGCATGAATGCTTTGTTATCGCAGCGTCCCAAAGGATTTGTGAACAACTGTCGGTTTATTCGCCAGTCGTGTCTGGTGTGTTTGCGCGACGCGGTTCGGGATTCGGAGAATCTGAGCCGGAATCGCCAGGATTTGTCGCTGCCCCGAAGCGCGTAGCGCCGCGCGGCGTATTGCGCAGCAATAGACGCGCGCCCCAACAGCCGTATGCCCAAAGGGCATAGGCTGTGATCCATCACATCAATTGGTTTTTGACATCTGCACGCATACCGTAGTAAATTATTGTACTGTCGTTGAAGGCTCTGAGACGCCTTGCGCCGCCGTTTGGCGTCGTTCCTTGTATTTGTGGAGAATCAATATGAAAATAAGCGCAAAATTGCCGGTCATTCTTTTGGCTTCTTCGATGGCATTTTCGGCTGTTGGATGCAAAGGTGAACCCCCAGAACCCCCAAGACAGGTCGGCGAGGCCGATGTTTCCCAGGCTGGAATCGAGCTGTCGGTGGCATCATTTGAACTGGCGTCGCCCGATTTTATCGATCGCGATGGCCATGCGATGCGTCCCAGCGCCGATGAATCGGAAGTCGCGGTTTTGCGTTTGAAAATCAAGAATACATCGTCGTCCGAAATCCAGTACAAGCCGCTGCATTTCGAGAGCGCGGACAAGCGCATTCAGGTTTGCACGGATCCGGATCCCGATACCGGTGCACGTTCGGATATCAAGGCCATTGCTTTTGAATCCGGCAAGGGTACGCATACACCGGCGCAGCATATCGAGCCGCGCGTCGCAATTCCTGCTGGCAGCGAGATTATCGATGAGTATCTGTTCGAACCGCCCGTGGTCGCCGGTGGGCAGAAGCTCATCGTGCTGGTGCCGGGAACTGTCGTCGGCGTTCAGAAAACTTTCCGCTTCTATCTGGATATGCCGAAGCGCGGCGTGCAGGCCGAGCCTTCCAAGCTGAATGAAGCGGCAACCGTCGATGATGTTTCGGTCACTGTGACAAAAGTCGGTGCCGAATACCCCGAGCTCGAACCCAAAGACGAAAAATTGAAAGAAGGGCTCAAGTATGCCTATGCCTATACCGCTAAACCGGTTCTGGCAATCCATATCAAGATCGAAAACAAAAGCAGCACGGATTATGGCTACAATCCCAGCCATGCCGCCGAAATTGCAGGCATCAACCTGAATATGCCCGGCAATATTTCGCTCAAACGCGTCAAGCTCGATGGCGCGGTCTATGGCAAGGGACAGGTCGCGAACAAAGTCGCACTCAAGGCCGGCGAAACCATCGAAGACGTTTTCTTCTTCGATATGCCTGGCGATTCCACTCCGCTCGAATTCAGCCTTTCGGGACATATCTTTGGCGTTCGCGGTATCTACAGATTCAAACTCGATTATGAGAAGACGACACCGGCTGAACCCGATCTGACGCCTTATAAATCGGCCGGCAATGCCGATAATGCTGCCGCTGAAGAACCTGCGGCTGCCGATGCGAATGGCGGCGATAATGCTGAAGCAAAGGCTGAGGAAAAGAAAGACGAAGCCAAGGCCGACGAGAAGAAGGACGAGCCCAAGGCCGAGGAAAAGAAAGCCGACGACAAAAAGTCGGATAAAAAGAAAAAGAAATAATGACGACAAAGCCCCGCAGTTGCGGGGCTTTTTTTTGGCTATGTGTAACCAGTGTGGATATAGGGAGGATTGTAACCAACAGTTATTCACTATTCACTATTCACTATTCACTATTCACTATTCACTATTCACTTCATATCGTGAACCCGTTGATTAGTGAATGCGTAATCGTGAATAACGAATAACGACAGCCCGAACGATTCAGTGAAACAGCGCTCTTTTGAAACAGAGCTTTTCTTGGGGCTGCAAAGCACCAGGTTCCATGCTTTATTTCATATACATGGTGAACGGCCCGAAATTGCGCAGGTTTTCGGGTAACGCAGTCACCGGCACCGCCTGATTCATGTTGGCTTTTCGCCGTTTGCGCACCACCGATTTTCGCCACAAAGCGATGATGAGTCCAAATGCGGCGAACAGCGAAATAAAGAAAAACAGGCCGTCTCTGGAAAAGATCGACGCGAGCAGGCTTTTTTCGCGTGACATTCTGTCGTACCAGATGGCGAACGCGGCTTTCGGAGAACGCTCATAAACATCGAAAAACGCGTCATCAAAGGGTTTTCCCATGGCGACTTCGCGAATGAGCGTGCGCACGCCTTCGTCTCCCTTGAGCGTTGCAATCCACGAAACGAAATGCGCGCTCTGTGAATAGGCGAGATCGACGAGCGCCCCGGTTTTTCCAAACGCGGCATCGATCTCATCGAGCGCAAGCAGTTGTCCTGCCATCGATGCACGCCCCAGAACTTCGGCTCGCTGTGCGCCCCAGTCTTCGGTCGCGAGCATCGCCAAACCCTCATAAAACCAATGCGGAAACGTGTTGTCCTGCGAGAATCTGCGCAGCGCCGCATGGTTGAGTTCGTGGGCGAGTGTGCGCTCGGGTTCCATGCGCGTGGCGCCATTTGGGGCGAGTCGAATCAGAATCACGCCATCGTGCAAAATCGTCAGTCCGGCGGCCCATTCAGGCGCGCGTCCGCGTGAATTCTGTGCCTCGAAATAGGTGTTGATGTTGCCCAGCAAATACACGTGGATGTTTTCGACGGTTTCTTTTGGCAAAAAACGCAGCGTCTTTTCACGCGCCTGCTCCGCCGAAGCAATGACGGATTTCGCGCGCTGTGCGTATTCCCGAGAAAAATAGAAGTGCAGCGTCGCCGCATCCTGGGCTTCGAGGCCGTCCACAAGCGGATGATTCAGCGAACGCTCCCGGCCAAGCCACGCCTCGATTTGCGCGTCATCCACGGCCATGCCGAAAGTCTCGGTATGCGAACCCTGCGCCGTCGGTCCCACCTGCGCCAGCGCCGACACAGGCATCAGGCACACCAGAATCAGCAACCATCCCAGCAAGACATTTCGAAATTTCTGTGTGCTCATAATACCTCCGTTGTACGACATGCGCGCTGTGCGCTTAGCGAACGGTTAAACACTCAAACTTCGATGTCAAATTGTCTTTTTTATGGCGCTGTACGGTGACCGCGTAGATCATAGGTTCAGGCATCGGGCGTCGAGCGTCGGCAGTGGATGTTTTTGTGTTGGCGGCTGCTATTGGCCGCTGCACGGCCAATACGCGCCGCGGCGCGCCTATGTGCATACGGCGCGCCACTTCATGGTCGCTTATCCCAGCGTATAGGCGGCTACCATATCGGTGTCAACCGGCCAGTCGCCATCCAGTTTCTGGTTCAAAATAATCACAACGCGCTTGCTGTCTGGTGTCCAGAAGGCACCCTTAATCGAAATCTGTGCCTGCTTTGTCTTGAGCGGATTTGAGAAAATCTGTGCATACCCCAGGGTCATCGACTGACCGCCGGCCGACAGCGTGAGCTGCAGGTTTTCGCCGATTACCATGCCGCCCAGCTGATATCCGGCAGGCGCAGTCATGCTGGCAACACCGCTGCCTTTCTGGATGCCAAAGGGCGCGACTTCACGTGAGTTCAACGCTTTGTCGAGCGAAACACCGGCGAGCGGATAAACAAGCGACGGTCCTTTGCCGCCAATTTTGTAAATCACCAGTGATTTCCCCGAAAGCTTGCTGCCCTGGACGATGGCATAAAAGTCGGGATTCACGCCAAATCCAATAAATTCCATCGTAATGGCATCCGTATCCTGGGCGGATACTTCCGAAGGGGCTGCCGATATGGCAAACAATCCCGCACATGCAAGACATACGGCAACGAGTAAAGACCGCATCCAACGATTTGCTTTCATCTTAACCTCCTTGAGTTTGGGTGAATACATCCTCACACCCAATGACAGGGCAATGATATTATTAAAGAATTATGCCAGTTTATTCGTCCAGAATAAAGCCTTGCCGCATTTTTACAGTATCGCCTTCGAAAGGCGCGAATTTCCATCGTTCTTTTTTGCCTTCAAGGCATTTGCCAAAGCTCTGAGGAATCGATTTGTCTTCGACTTCGAAACTGTTCACTTTGCCCGAAGGATCGACACTGAATCGGATGTAAATCTTCTGGACATTGCGCATGTTGCCGGTTTTGGCTTCGCGCTTGTAGCATTCCTGGACGGTTTTTGAGACGCTCTTCAGACCGGCACTGAACGTATTGGCCGTAGGTGCGCCGCCGGGATTGATTTGATACTTCGAACCAGAGACGCCGTCTGTGCTCGCGAATGCATCCTGCGGTTTCAGAACGACATTGGCCCGGCCATCCGTTTTGGCGGCAGGGGCTTTGATATCTTCTTGTGTATCGGATTCGTCGGTATCTGCGGTATTTGCAGCGGCACGTGCCGACGATTTGGAACGCGATGATTTGGAACTCTGGGCATTACCTGCAGTTGCGGCAGATGCGTCGCGATTTGCCTGCGGTTTTTCGGCTGCGACGATTTCGAATTCGTCCTGAGGAATCAGGGCTTCGTCGAGTTCATCACTCGTCACGGTCTGTCCGGTAATTTCGGCAAATTCGCCAACGCTTTGGGAATCACCAAACGAGTCGCGATCGTTTGAATTGCCGCCCATTCCAAATACCAGCGCGATGACGATTGCGGCGATAATCAACAGCGGAATCGCAATAATCAGAGCGATATTCCGGCGGCTTTTGGTGCTCTGTTTCTCGAAGTGCTGGATTTCGATCAACATCGAACTTTCGCTGATGTGAGGGTTGTCGGTTTTCTTTTCCGCTTCCATGCGATCGACTTCCGCAAACAAATCAGCGTGCTTTTCCTGAATCGCCTCCAGTTTATTGGCCGAAACCCGGGCGGATGCACCCGATTTGGCCGCAGCGTCACCGCTGTTTAAATCGCTTTTGGTCCCGTCATCCGCGCCGGCTGTTTCGTTAGATTGCGAAATCTCTGAATCATCTTCGTCGAGGTTGATATCGTGGTCGAGCACGATTTCATCGTTCGTATCCGTTCCGGTTTCAGCGCCATTTTCAGAGGCCAGCCCCATCATCTCGGATGGCGATACGACTTTGAGGGAATCATTGGAGGCATCGCCGGCAATATCGACGTTGATGTTCGGTGAAGACGCGCTAAAAATCGAGTCAAGCAGGATGTTGGAGCCCACGGCAGTGGGCGCATCGCTTGTTTGTGCGGGGGCATCGCGAACGATGCTCGGCAGACTCAGTTTTGAAGACGATTTCGGTTCGTTGGGATGAATGCCGGGCGTACTCTGGTCGTCTTCCAGATCGATATCGGGAATTTCCTGTGAGACATTTCGGTCTTTTGAAAGCAGATCGGAGGGATCGTCGAGTTCCGACATTTCAAGCGAAATGCCTTCGAGCTCAATTTCGCCGTCGTCCGGATTCATGTCGTTGTTTACGGCAGCGTTTTCATCGCTGATATCGGCATTGGACAGCACTTCCGAAGCATTGAGCAAATCATCGCCCTGTGCATTCTCTTGTTTACCGGCTGCACCGTCATTTGGTTTGAGGCTTTTCAATCCGTTGAATTTTGGCAATCCCAGCGATTTGGTCTGTGCAGATTTCTGCGTTGGCGCATTTCCAAACAACGATGAAATGCCGGGCATCTGTTTGGCGGAAGCAAATGAATCCTTTTTGGGGCCAATGGATGGTGCCGGCTGCGAAATCGTGATGGGCTGCGAGGGCTTGGTTTTGGGCGTGATGACGGGCAGCTTTGAGATTGTAGGCAATTTGCCGGGCAGCGGTTTTACACCGCCGGATTTGGTTTCTTCGCGAATCGCGGGAGAAATCGCATCCAGTGACTGGAACGAAATCAGCGGTGACTGCCCCACTTTTGTCTCATCCGATTCATTGTCGACGGTCTGCGAATTGACTATTTCAACCGCCGGAAATGCCTGGTGGGTTGGCATGTCGTCCTGCCGGCGATGGGATGTGATCTGTCCAAGCCTTTCGAGTACGTGGTCGCTGTGCATCGTCAGCGTGGGTTTGTCGGCAGATTTGGGGGCGCTTTGAAGGCGCTGTTTAAGGCTCTTGACGTCGGGCGATGATACGCGATTGGCTGTGACTGCAGGATTGCGATCACAGGATTCCGAAAAGAGCGGCGGCAAGCTGTCATCTTTTACTTTTGGTGCCGGAGCCGGAGCCGGAGGCGGCGGCGGCATCAGCAATGCACTGCAGAATGGCTCGACTTCCATCACGGGTTGCCATTCGGTCATGTTCTTGTTCCAGACATAACATTGCTGCGCAACTGCCGATAATTTCTCGGAAAGCAGACTCGTCTTGAGCTCGGTTTCGGTATACGGACCAAAACTCTCGCCATTATATGAATAGTACCAGATGGCTTTTTCGGTCGTCATGCGTTTGGGCGTATTGATGCCCGTTTCGCGCCATTTTCCAAGCGTGCTGCGCTCCGATGCATCGGTCTCTTCGACGCGGGTTGTTATCACATGGCCGCATTTCTGACACGTCAGACGAAGCACGTTCTTTACGATTTTGTCGTCTGGGACGATATATTTGGTCTGGCACTGCTCACAAACGATTCGCATACGTCTATCACCAAACGCATTTTTCCCCGATCATGGAGATGATTGCGCTAATTTTTGTCAATTATTTTGATAAAAGCGCGAAAAAAGCGCGAAAAATGGACAAATCTGAATTTGGATAAATACAGACACACCCCTCCCCCACTGGTTATCCTAGCATATTTTCGATGAACAATTAACAACAATACTGCAAAACTATTTTGTCACAAAACCGAACGAAACGTCATCATTTGTGTACTGAATGGCATGCTGCTGCGGCGAATCGGTTTTCACCCGGCTGCATGCCGCTGCGACAGGAGTCAAAACGATGTCACACGCATGGATGAACGTATTGGCGGCAATTGTAATTTCACTGCAGGGTATTGCGGTGCAAAAAACATCGCATCCCGAATCCCCGCTCAGGCTGGAGACGATTGAAGTCGACGGCGGGGGACATGCAGATGAAGCCGTTGTATCAGCACAACGGCAGGCGCGCAATTACATCGTCGTGGAGCGGTTGAGCGAAGATCTGGCCTATCTCGAAACGCCGCGTGGCCGTCTGATTTTGCCGGCACACTATCTGCCCGATGCTTTTGAAGGTATGGTCATCGAATACCGCATTGCATGGGACGAAGCGCAGCGGCGGCTGGATGCAGGACGCGATCGCATCGAACGGCTGCAGAAAATGTCGGCGAAGCCGTAGGCTACTCCAGATAGACGGCACCTTTTTCGCCCGAAACTGTGACGATATCGCCGGTTTTCAGTGTATCGAGCAGTCCGGTTATCGAAACAACCGCAGGAATGCCATATTCGCGGGCAACGACAAATGCATGGGACAGCGGGCCGCCGCGTTCGGTCAGTATGGCCGAAGCAATCAGGAATAATGGCGTCCATGCAACGTCGGTTGTCGTCGTGACAAGTATTTCGCCATATTCCAGTGATGCGGCTTCGTCGATGGAATGCACGACGCGAACCCGTGCGCGCACACAGCCAGGCGATGCCGGCAGTCCCCGCAGTGACTTGAGCGGCTGATGGGTGCTGTCGGGACAGGTGTTGGGGTGCGTGACAAATGTATCGGGCAGGGCACAGGCCTGCGTATATGCTTCGTGTCGTGCGCGCCTGAACGAAACACGAAGACGTGCATCCCGGATGCTCGCCGGCGTTTTCAGGCCCTCGATCAGCTCCTGATAGGTGAGGAAAAAGACATCGTCGGGACGGTTGAGAATGTTTTGATCGACCAGGCGTGCCGCCACTTCGAGAAAGAATTTTCGGAATAGCCCAAGCACATCGACGACATAGGCCCGCCATTCTTCGCGCAGCCGCGCTGTTTTGCGGGCTGCATTGAACAGTATGCGGAACATTGGCCTGAGACTGTGTGCCAACAAATGGGCGAAATCATTCACGCGCGATTCACGATGCGTGACCACCGAATTGACAATTGTTTGCGCCGCATGTCCCCTTGTCGTCTTCAGGTGTGATCGCAGTACTTTTAACAGAAATGTCGGATCCTCCCGCCAGCGCGGATTGGCCAGTTCGGCTTCCTGATGGGCGCGGGCTCCGTGCCTTTCCAAAAATCGATCGAATTTCTCTATGAATTCCGGTCCCTGCGGCACCGATTCAATTCTGGCTTTGAATGCGCCGATGGAAGCAAATGAATCCTCGGTCAGAAAACACTGCGAGAGTTCCGGATAGTTGCGAATCCAGTTGGCGATTTCGAGCAGTTCAAAACCGGGGGCAGCAGATTGGACTTCGTTCAGGCCGCTGAACAATGACGGTTCAAGAGAGGGCTGGGTTTCGTCGCTGAATCGCGAGATGAAATCCGAAAAACACAGATAACATGCCAGAAATGTTCCGCCAGCCCCCAGCATGTCATAGGCACAGTCAAAAAATAAATCGTTCAGGCGGCTGAATGTCTGAAGAATTTCTTCGACTGATGCAAATGTGAGGTTGCATTCGAGCAGGCGATCCCGTTCCTGCTTGAACTTTTTTGCCCGTTCCGGAAGGCGGTTCAGACGCATCTGCATGCGCGCAATGCGCGCGATTGACAACGGCAGATGCTTGATAAAATGCGATTTGGGAATCGTATTTACCGTACACTGGTAATCGTCCAGTGACTGCAGACCAAGAATGTGGGCGAACAGATCCTTTCGGAAAAACGGGACCTGTGACGCGACACTCATCACCTCGGAAATGTTGATGTAAATGTGTCCGTAGAATGTCGTGACGAATGTGTAGTTCGGTGGTGTCGTCAGGCCAAACGTCGAAAAAATCGTTTTGAATCCGCGTTCCGCAATGGTCATGCCCACGCTCCACGTCATTGGGGTCGCTGCACCCGAAAGAGCTTCGCCCACATTGATGTTGGAGTAGAGCGTCCTTTCGCTTCTTTGTTCGCCGAGAACGATATTGCGGGACTGCAGGATGTGGAGACTGCCTTTGGAAAAGGCAAATTCGATATCCTGTGGGTGGTTGAATGCATCCTCGATTTGGCACGCGATCTGCCCAAGCTCGAGCAACTCCCGTGAGGTCAGACAGGTGGATTCAATCGCGACGCTGTCGTCGATGGCATAGATATTCTGTTTGTAGATACACAGGGATTCGGCGGCTTTGCCGTTGACCACATTGGAACACTGGCCTTTGGATACATTGATGAGCAGCGCGCTTTGCCCCTGAAACGGATGGCGGGTAAAGACGACGCCTGCTGCATCTGAACGGATGTATTTCTGGACAACAACTGCCATGGATGGCACGGGGGCGCTCAGACTGCCCTGGCTGGGGTAGAGCATGCGCTCCTTCGAATAAAAGCTCTGCCATACCCTTTTGATGGCATCCAGACAGCCGTTGGGCGTCGAAACGTCGACGATGCTTTCCTGAAGCCCCGCAAATGAATGAATATTGGAATCTTCATCGGTAGAACTGGATCGCACGGCCCAGCTCTGCCCTCCCAATGCGTTGAGTGATTCTTTGAATGCTGTAACAAAATCTGCAGGAAACTGCAGATCCGCGATAATTTCACTCAGCGCTCTGTCGGGATGGTTGCGCAATGCCTCCAGCATAATGGCTTCGAAAGCCGAGGTCGGAACGACAAATCCTGCGGGAACCGGGAAACAATTCTTGTGCAGTACAATCAGGTTCAGGCATTTTCCGCCAAACTGACGACGAAAATCGTCTTCGTTTTGGGGATCATAGATGGCGGCTAGCTGATTTATGGTGTGAAAATGCATTGGGATAAACTCCAGCCATTGGCACTGCATATCAGATACAGGCGGGCTTTGTCTTCAAGACGAACCGAAGCAATGGGTCCCGAAAATGTAACGCTCTGAGCGGGAATGTCATGGTATGCAAGATATCGCTTGAGATCGCGCATCTGGGCGGCATCGAGCTCCGGATGCGCCAAAGCATAGGTATCGAGCAGTGCCATAAACTGGCGCGTTTGAATGCGTGAGATTAAATTGGTTTTCCTCGCTTCGACGGATGCGTCAGCGTCTGATCCGGGAACGGTTTGCAGTTTCCATTGGTTTTGATGGTCAGGTACAAGCCTGGGGGAACCGCAGGGATCGCTCTGTCGCTGAGCATGGATTCCAATGTTGCCCGAAGACGCTTCGTCTTTAAGGCGAAGCGCGTATTCCAGAAAAACGGGATAGTTCATGTCAAACCGGGATTTGAAAAATGCCGGATCCATATCGTCATGCACGATCATGCGATAGACGCGGTCGGCATCATGCGCAGATACGGCGTCATAAAAGTCGTCTGCAAACGAGACGAGCGCATCTCGCGTGCCCTGAATGGGATCCGCGGGCGCTTTGGCGCATCCAAACAGCGACAGATATGCCATCAGCATTGTGACGTATGTGATAATGATCCTGTGGTGCATGCTTAACCCGAACGATTCATAGCCGTATAACCGGCGTGACCGGCGGCTGGCAGGTTATCCGGGTATCATCCGAATGGCAACAGCATTTTTCTCGCAGCAACAATGATCATGTACAAAAATAGTTGGCACACTTTCCACAAAGATTGAGTAAGTAAGTCTAAGAAATGTCAGAACAATTGCTTTATTTGTGTGAGGGGGCAAGCCCCCTGCGCCGCTATTTGCAAGCAAATACGCGGCTACCCCCGATGCGGGGCTCTGCCCCGCAACGCCCCGGATCTGGCATGATTCAGACCTTCCCTAAAGAAATATGCTGCTTGACAAACCCTCACCACAAATTAGTTACAATGAGCCACGGGTAATTTATGATTTGATTAAATTAATGATATATAACTCAAGTTTCGCACCCGCATTTTCAATGTTTTTTAGCGGTAGTACAAGAAGTGCTGAAAAATAATGATAATTTTGAGAGTTGTATTTCAAGTTTCGCACCCTAAAATCATGCACATAACCGCTTGAAACATAACCGTTCAATCTCTCATCTAAACGCCGTGGGCGTTTAATCTCAATAGCCCCCGGCAACGCCGGGGGATGGTGAATGCCCTCCAAAAGAGGAACGGCGTAGGTGTTCAATATTGAACCCCGCTGGGGTTCTATGGATTAAGGTCATGCTCTGATCCCCCGGTAGTCGCCTTCGGCTCCAACCGGGGGCTATGAATATAGAAGCCCTAGCGGGCTTCCTAATACAACTTCAAGTTTCGCACCTCCTATATTCAAGCATTTGCCTATAAGCATTTGCCTATAATGTAAGGGGAATCGGTTAAAAAACTCATAAACCAAAGTATTAATAAGTTGTTCGGCAATCTCAATAAATTCACAAACGACTGCAATGAGTTCTTTGATACAGTACTGGAGCGCAGTAGCAAAAGAAATGTCGGGTAATTCGTCCGAAGTTGCCATAAACAGTTGCCCAAGCGTTTTTTGGTCTTCTCCGCGTCGTTGCTCGAAGACGAGGAATATATATCTGAGCATGACGATGGTTGAGTGGGCAGTAATTCCGTCGTAGGAACGACCTTGAAAGTCGGATGTCAGTCTCAGATACGACTTGCATGTCTTGAAAAATGTCTCAATAGCCCAACGTTTGCCGTATAATTGTATAATTTCCTCGCAAACAAAATTTGTTTGCAACTGACTCCTTGCTCCTTGTCTGCCCCTACTCTGTGCAAAATGTGCCCCATGTCAAACATGCGGTAAAAATTATCAAGGTCGGTGTGTAAATTCTTGCTTATGGGGGCGGTATCAACTATCTTGGTCATGGCGACATTCCTCCTATTGTTAGTCGCAAAAGCAATATAGCATTTCGCTATGGAGTGTCGCCGCTTTTATTCACTATGCCCCGTAAATTGTGCGTTTATGCGATGATTTTATGGGTGCGAAACTTGAGGAGTATACTGAGCTTTATATAGGTGAGTATGATAATGCCAAATGCTGTGATGAATCTGCCCCAAGAAAATGTGTGAGTGCCAGTATTGGCGAAGACAGGATTATTCACATTTACGCTTGTCGTACTCAGTGTTTCGGTTACGAAAAAGATTTGACTGGCAATGAATAGAACTACCATTCTGATAACAATATAACGATAAAACAAGGAGCGCATGGATGAAGCGTAGTGTAGATCTCAGCGTATTGGGATTGGTTTTGGCTATGATGGGCTGCAGTGAGGAAGTGTCCAGGAATAGTACAGATACATTTGTGAATCTTTGTGGCAACGGTGTTTTGGATGCAGGAGAAGTCTGTGATGGAAGAGTTTTTGCCGATGGTGCAAAAGTATGTCCGGATAATTTAGTCATTAAAGATGTATCTGCATTCGCTTGTACGAATATGTGCCAGCTTGATATCTCAGATGCCTGCAGTACGTCGGAATGTGGCGATGGCGAGTTGGCAGCAAATGAAGTCTGTGACGGATCTCTGTTCAGGGGTGGAGCAAAAGTATGTCCAAACAATATGGTTCAACTTCCCAATCCCGTTTTTGGCTGCACCGATGCTTGTCAAATCGATATCAGTCAGGCGTGTAGGGATACAATCTGTGGTGACTCCAGGTTGACTGGTTCTGAACCCTGCGATGGCGATTTGCTGGATGAATCGGCAAAAGTTTGTCCCGAGGGACAAAAAATCGTTGAGCGGCGAAACCTTTTTACATGCACCAGTGATTGCGCGCTGGATGACACATGGGCGTGTATTCCGAATACAGCAATGCAACCATCGTTGTATTTTTCGGAATTAGGCATTCTCAGACGTTCAGCCAGCAGCACTTCGACTGCACACCTATATGTTGAAATTGGCAATCTAGGTGCAAAACAACATTGTCGGATTGCAAACTTGTCGGTGTGAATCTGATAGCTGATTATAAGATAGATCCTGGCCTTTTAATAGGGTGAATGGAAACTGTATTTTTCTAAACATTTTTTTACAAAGCAGATTGGCGGAAATATGCAGGGAGAATCGGGAAAGTTACGTATTTTTCACACATCGGACTGGCATTTGGGGCGGTTGTTGCACGAGCAGGCGCGAGATGAAGAGTTTGATGCGTTTTTGGCGTGGCTGTTGGCGGCGATCGAGCGAGAAAAGATAGATGTGCTTTTGATCGCCGGGGATATCTTTGACACATCGAATCCGACGCATGCGGCGCAGCAAAGGTATTATCAGTTTTGCACGAATCTGAGCCGTACCTGTTGCAGGCATGCGGTGATCACCTCGGGCAATCACGACAGCACGTCATTTATCGATGTGCCGTCGGAACTGCTTCATTGTCTGAATGTGCATGTGATTGGCCAGCCCAGGTTTGGTGCGGGCAAAAGCGGTGATCCTGCGGACGAGGTCATTGTGCTGAAAGATGCGGGTGGCAATGATGAACTGATCGTTGCTGCGGTGCCATTTTTGTCGGATGGCGATGTGCGGTTTTCGGCGGATGGAGAAGATACGACGACCAAAGCGCAAAAGATGATCGCCGGTGTTTCGGCGCACTACAGGGCGGCAGCCGAAGCGGCAGAACGCATTCGCGATGGGCGGAATATCCCGGTGATAGGCATGGGGCATTTGTATGTTGACGGCGGCATTCATGAAGAAGATGACGGCGTGCGCGTGACGTATATTGGGATGCTTGGGGGCGTTGGAACATCAGTTTTTCCGGCATCTTTGGATTATGTCGCGCTTGGGCATCTGCATGTGCCGCAGTCTGTTGGTGGTTCGGATCGAATCCGGTATTCAGGTTCTCCGCTCGCCATGGGGTTTGGTGAGGCAGGACAGCAAAAAAGCCTGTGCCGGATCGTCTTTGACGGAAAAACGCCCAAAATCTCGCTGTGTGAGATTCCGTGTTTTCACCAGATGGCCAGAATTGCCGGTGACCGTGCGGCGATAGAATCCGGGATACGTGCGTTGGTGAATCGGCATGAAGCAACCTATATTTCGGTGACCTATACCGGAACGGATTATATCGAAAGCGTTCAGGAACTGGTCGATACGTGTATCGGTGATGCGGATTATATCAAGTGTTTGTATACGCAGAATAACTATATCGCGCTACCGGGCGGCGCGGAGGACGATGAGGATGGCTGCGAATCGCTTGCCGAACTCGATGAAAAGGCGGTATTCGGGAAGCTGCTGGATGCCAAATGCCCTGGTATTTCAGCGCAGGACAGAAGTGAATTGATGAAAACGTTTGACGAATTGCTGATTTTATCGGGTTTGTAGGACGGGACGATTGGGGGAACACGGGGCGTTGCGGGGCAGAGCCCCGCACGGGGGTAGGCGCGTATTTGCGGCAGGAATGCGCAGCATGCGCGTTCCTGCTGCAAATAGCGGCGCAGGGGGTGTCCCCCTTCTAAAACAAGGCGATAAGGGCGTTTCGGAGGCTGGCGATGCGCATCGAAAAAATCAGGATAGAGAATCTGAATTCGCTTTACGGGATTCACGAAATCGATTTGACAGTGCCGGAGTATCGGGAGAACAACCTGTTTTTGCTGTGGGGTGACACGGGGTCGGGCAAAACGACGGTGCTGGATGGGATTACGCTTGCACTTTATGGGAAAACGTCGCGGCTTGATAAGGTGACGAAATCGTCGAATGAAATCATGTCGAAAGGCACGAGGCATTGCGTGGCCGAAGTGACGTTTTGTCTGGATGGCGTCCGGTATCGGGCGCGGTGGTCGCAGGAAAAGACGCGGACGCGGACGCTGCGGGATCAGAAGCGAGAGCTTTGCCGGGTGGGCGGCGATGGGCAGGATGTAATCATCGAAAACCGTGTGTGTGCGATTGACAATGCGATAGAAGCGCTCATCCGGCTGAATTACGACCAGTTTACGAAAGCGGTGTTGCTGGAGCAGGGGAAATTTTCGGAATTTTTGAATGCGGATGGCGACGAGCGCGCCAAAATCCTGGAGCATCTGACCGGCACTGAGATTTATACGACGCTTGCCAGAAATGCGCACGAACAGGCCAGACAAAAAGACGAGGCGCGCAAAATGGCGGCTGTGGCGCTGGATGGCGTTTCGCTTTTGTCAGCAGGGAAGGTCGGGGAATATCGCGCGGAAATCGCATTGCTTCGTGTGCAGCAGGAAGGATTGAACGCCGATTTGGATGTGCTGAATAGGCAGATTCACTGGCTTGAGGAGATTGAGGCGCTGGAGCATCAGGCCAGGGAGATTGCGCAGGCACAGCAGGCGCATGGGCAGAAGCTGGCTGAATTTGCGGGTGAACGGCAAAGGCTTGTAGCTGCAAAACGCGCATCGATGGTGACGCCGTCGTATCGGAATTATGTTCGGGAGCGTGGCGAGTTCGAACGCGAATCGGGGAATCTGGAGGATCGCAGAATGCGGTATCCAGCGGCGGATGCAGCGGTTTTGGCGGCCAAACAAGCGCTGGAGGGGGGCGAGGCTGCGTATCAAGAAGCCAGGCGAGAACGGGGAGAGCGGCAGGGGGTATTCATTCGCGTGAGGGGATTACAGGCCGAGCTGAACGAAATGAAGTTGGGGTTTGAAAGCGTGGTCGCGAAGCAGCGTGAGAATGCGTCTGAGCTGGGCAAAGCGCTGGAAACGCTGAAATGTGCGCAGGATGAAGTCTGTGTGATCGACCGGCAGCTTGAGGAAATACGGGCGTTTTTTGAAGCACATGATGCCGATGCACAGCTGGATTCGGAATATGCAGCGATTCGCGAGAAATTCAGACAGATTGAGGCAACTGAGCAGGATGTGGTGAAAGCGGATGCTGCATTGAAAACTGCTGAGGCCGAGCGCCTTAGAGCGCAAAATGAATTTGAACAGGCGGAACATAAACTCCGGGAAGATGAAGCGGGGTATCGGGCAGTTCTGGACGAGGTTTGCGCGGCCGGCAGTGCAAAAGAGACTGCGCTGGATGGGTCTAAACTTGAGGATTTGGAAAATCTGAGAGAGCAGCTGAATGAAAACAGGCTGTTTGCCATTCGGGTTGCAAGTCTGGAGGCACACAGATCGTCGCTGCAGGAGGGCAAGGCTTGTCCGCTCTGTGGATCGACGCATCATCCCTATTGTGAGGGCAATTTGCCGCAGCTATCGGAAGTTGAGCAAAAACTGGCGCGTCTGAATGAAAAACTGGATGCGATTGATGAAGCACAGAAACGGTATGAAGCGGCAAAGAATCGTGAGAGCCTTTGTCAAAAGGAAATCGAGAGCGGACGGAACGGGCTTGTGGGGTTGAATGCTGCGTTTGAAACTGCCGTGCATTATGCATCGGAAAAGCGGGCGGTGCTGTTTGAAACACAGGCGCGCGCGGTGTCTCAGATTGCCGGGGTAAACGCAATCATCGAAAAATATGGGGAACATGCGGATGATGTATCCGGCATCGACGGTATTTTGAAAAGACTGGAGAATCGGCGATTACAATGGCAGACAAAGTTGAAATCGCGGGAATCTCTTCAGAATGCGCGGAACAGACTTGGCGAGGAGATCGCCGGTTATCGGGCAACTGCGGATGGACTGGAGGCGGCAGCGAAGAAAAATCAGGAGGAATTCGCGCAGAAGAAAGCTGGTATTTTGGAAAAAAAGGCGCTCATCTTTGAGCTGTTTGGCGACCGCGATGTAGATGAAGAAGAACGCAAGCTGAATCAGCGTGTGAATGATTTGGAAGCGCAACGCAATCGTGCGAAAGATGCTTTGGGGGAAGCGGAGAAAGATCTTGAGCGGCTGAAAACGGAAATCGCCGGATTGGAAAATTCGGTGAAAAGGCATCGGGAGGAATTGGAAAAGTCAAAAGCTGCGTATGCCGAAGCGCTGAAACAACAGGCATTTGAAGATGAAGCATCGTTTGATGCGGCTTGTAAGGATGTTTCGGAGATACATGCGCTGGAGGAAAAAGCGCGTTCTCTGGACGATGCTGCGATGGATTTGCAGGGGCAGGCGCGCATTGCGCAGCATCGACGAAAAACGCAGCCAGCATCTTACGGAAAAAGCAAAGGATGCGCTGGCTGCAGATCGATTGGAAAAGCGGCAGCAATTTGAATCCAATCAAACCGAAATCGGCAGGATCTCCAATATTCTTGCGGAACAGAATACGAATCAATCCCGGGCTATGCAATTGCAGGATGAATTGCAAAAGTGTGAGTCGGAATACAACCGATGGAAAGCGCTGAGTGATCTGATCGGGGGCGGGGATGGTCAGAAATTCCGCAGATTTGTGCAGGGGATGACGTTCCATACATTGATTCGCAATGCCAACCGGTATCTTCGCGAAAAGAAGCTGATGGATCGCTATGAACTGATTAGCCAGGGTGCGGTCGACAGGATGAATGCTGAAACTGCTAAGGATAATAAGCGCAATATGGACAAACCGGGCAGTGAGAAGGCAAAGGATGAAAAAAGGGGGTTGAATTTCATGGTCCGCGACTATCTGACAGGTCAGATTCGTCCTGCGAGCAATCTGTCGGGGGGCGAGAATTTCTGTCTGAGTCTGGCGCTTGCGCTGGCGTTGTCGGAGATGGCGAGCCGGAATGTGACGATTGATTCGCTGTTTATCGATGAAGGATTGGGGACGCTGGATGAGCAGACGCTGGATGTTGCGTTGACGATGTTAAAGAATCTGAGTGACAGTAAGCACGGCCGGCTGGTTGGTCTGATTACGCATGTGGCACGCGCACGGGAATTGGTGACGACGCAGATTGTGGCAGAAAAAATGGGTGGAGGTCACAGCCGTTTGAGAGGGCCGGGATGCAGCTTTGTGAAATCGGGAAACCATCGCAAATCTTAGGGGATGTATAGATTCCCTGTATATTGGCACTTACGGCCGCAGGCCTTCATGATAAGCGAAAAAGTCTTCTCGCCTGCGGTGCGCAGCCGCAAAAAAAGCGGCGCGCAGCCGCAAAAAAACTATACTTACGGCGCGAGCCGTCCGGAAGAACACATGGATTCTCCCGCCTGCGGCGCGCAGCCGCAAAAAATATGTGCTTACGGCCGCAGGCCGTCAAAAAAGAATGCAGGAGATTCTCATCTTTATTACGTAAGGAGTTCATATGAAAAAGTGCCGCATCACGGTCGTTCGAAAAGCCGATTACACCGATTTACAAAAGCAATATGAGAATCCGATTGAGCATGCATGCAGTATCCGCGAGGGCCAGGTATTTATCGCCAACGGCTGGCAAAAACCGGAAGGCATGTGCGATAGTGCATGGGACAGCATGTCGGCATTTGTGATGGCGCTTTCACATGGCGGTTCGAATCTTTACGATGGCTGGATGCAGAACCCCAGGTCGGCCATGATATCGTGCAATGATGGCTTCAGACCTGTGAGTTTTTATATCGAAGCACTCGACGAAGACGCGGATTGAGTGGCTTGACGGGGCTTATTCCGGCAGCAGATCATCGATGACGAAAGGGAATTGATCGGGCTTTCGGATGCTCACATGCTTGGTCATGGGTTTGACTGCACGGGTTTTGGGGTGCGCCATCCAGATCTTGAAAATCGAAGCAGGCTGAATGCTGTAGCGGTAATCGCTGTTTCTGGGATAGGTTGCCCGCGTGCGCATGATGATACCATCTTTGGCAAATGGGAGCGCCAGCATGTTCTTTTTGAACTGGTCACTGTAATTCCAGTATTGCTCGGCATTTGACAGGTACAGTGTCTGAAGGCTCGCCCCCAGCTGATTCATCGCACCGGCGATGGATTCGATGCTGCCCGATTCCAGCAGGTTTGCCTGAACGACCCTCAGTCGTCCGCTCAATACCAGTTCGCGGATAAATTGATAGATTTCCGGTCTATTCATCATGGTGGGCAATTCGGAGTCGCGGAGTTTTGCAAGGGCCTGGGTTACAGCATATCTGAGTCTGTGGATGCGATGCCTGTTCTCTTTTTCTGCGAATCCGGCATCGATCGCCTGCTGCGTGTTCAGAAAGGCTTCTGCGACATCCCGTTTGGAAAAGTGGTTATACAAACACTGCGCATCATCACAGGTTTTCATCACTTCGACCAGAACGCGGTGATTCAGCACCACCCAGGGATCGTAATCGATGAGAAAGACGAGCGACGGACGCAGCCACCCGACGTACAGATATCCCTGTTCAAAGCCGACGCCCATATAGGTTCCGCCTTTGTTTTCGATCGTTTCTTTAAAGAGTTCGGGGTGTTTTTCGTCGCTCACCAGATAATGTCTGCCGATGGTTTCGGTATGCACGGCATACAGCACCTCCGGTTCGGGATCCTGCTGAATATTCGCAAGTATTTCCATCTGTTCCGCGCAAAGCGGTGCATTTGAACGGATGTCGGGACAGCCGTTCGCTGCGGTGTTATCGTTTGGATTATCAGATGGCTGTACTTTAGCAGCATCGGCTTTTTCCGGATTGTTCGCGTTTGGATTATCAGATGGCTGTACTTTAGCAGCATCGGCTTTTTCCGGATTGTTCGCGTTTTGCTTGAGCACCGGATCTTCAGTCCCGGTTTCGGGTAAGCCCGTTGAGGGAAGGCGATTGGAATCCTCAGGCATATTGCGGGCATCGGCATCACTGCGTGCGTCTGTTGCTGTTGCGGATATCGTATTCTCCTGTGGGTCCTGTGCCATGACGTCGCTTTTCTGGCATCCGGCGGCCAGAATACAGGCCATCGTTAGTGTGGTTCGTATCGCAATTGTTTTTCTGCACATGATGTATCCCGACTTTATAATTTGCGAACAGTTTGGGGGTTCCCAAACACATATCGTATCACAGGATGGAATGGTGTCGAAAAAAACGGGGCAGCGAACGGGGCAACTGCTATGGAGTATCGTAATCAATGATTGAAAATATGCGCATTTCGGCGTATTGAAAGCAGGATTATCTGTGGCGCAGCGAAACGAAAAGGCGTTACAGTCGTTTATTTCACCATTGTTGGAGTTTATGATGAATCAGAAATGGATATGGTCTTTGGCAGCTGTGATGCTGATTGGTTTTGCCGGTTGTAAAAAAGAAGCTCCGGCACCTGCGCCTGCGCCAGCAGCGGATGCGGCTGCGCCAGCAGCGGATGCGGCTGCGCCGGCAGCGGATGCGGCTGCGCCGGCAGCGGATGCGGCTGCGCCAGCAGCGGATGCGGCTGCGACGGCAGCGGATGCGGCTGCGCCGGCAGAAAACCTGTTCCCGCCAATGCCCAATGCAGTGCCGGCGCCCCCCGATGTCGCAGCGCCGCCAGCGGATGCCATCAAGACCGAATCGGGACTCGCTTATAAGAAATTGACAGAGAATGCCAACGGCAAAACACCGGAACTCACCGATTTCGTCAAGGTCAATTATACCGGATGGACGACCGACGGTCAGATGTTCGATACGAGTACGCAAAGCGAACCCGCCATCTTTATCCCGCAGAACCTGATCGATGGCATGAAGGAAGGTTTGCTGCTCGCCAAGACCGGCGAAAAAGTGCGTTACTGGATTCCACAGGATCTGGCGTATAAAGGCACGCCCGGTGCGCCCGCCGGCATGCTCGTTTTCGATTTCGAAATCATGGATATCGTCACGCCCCAGATGCCGCCTGCAGAAATCCCAGAAGATGCCGTCAAACTCGATAATGGCATTGCATACCGCATCATTCATACCGAACCGGGCGCGCAGCAGCTCAAGGAAAGCGATTTCGTCGAGCTCGATTTTGCTGGCTGGACGCAGAGCGATGGCAAGCGCTTCCACTCTTCACTCGAAGTTGGTGAGCCGCTGAATGCCCCCATCAGCGCGATGTTCCCTGGTTGGAAACAGGTGCTGCCCAATGCGCACGTCGGTGATACCGTCCAGATTTGGGTGCCGCAGGAATTGGGCATTTCGCCCGAAGGCGGCGATTTACCTGGCACGCTCCTCTTTGTGGTTGATATCAACAAAGCCCTCCAGTTGCCCGAAGCTCCCGCCGATGTCGCTGCACCTCCTGCCGATGCTCAGAAAACCGAATCCGGTCTCGCCTATAAAGTGCTCAAGCCCGGTACCGGCAAAGATCATCCCACTGCCTCATCGATTGTCAGCGTGCATTATTCCGGCTGGAAAACCGATGGTTCGATGTTCGATTCGAGTATCGTGAGCGGACAGCCTGCAGAATTCCCGCTTGGTAACGTCATCGCCGGCTGGACCGAAGGCGTTCAGCTGATGGTCGTCGGCGAAAAAACGCGTTTCTGGATTCCGCAGGACCTCGCTTATCAAGGCAAGCCGGGTGCTCCCGAAGGCATGCTCGTGTTCGATATCGAGCTGCTCGATTTCCATAATCATTAACGAAGTCATCAGCCGCATCGCATGTCGCATGCGGCTTTTTCGTATCTCATGCAATAAGGATAAACATGGTAGCTTCTACAATTCCCGCTCCCGCCGATGTCGCTGCAGCCCCCTCCAATGCGCAGCGTACCGAAAATGGCCTGGCCTGGCTGATGCTGAACGCCAACCCCGATGGTCAAAAAGTACAGCCCAAAGACTGGGTAAAATTGCACTACACCGGCTGGACGACCGACGGCAAGATGTTCGATTCGAGCATTCCGACCGGGAAACCCGCCATTTTCCCAATCGATAACCTCATTCCCGGCATGAATCAGGCGCTGCAGCTCGCGCGCAAGGGCGAAAAAATCCGCGTCTGGATTCCCGAAGAACTCGCTTATAAAGGCGTGCCGGGCGCGCCGCAGGGAACGCTCGTGTTCGAGTTCGAAATCATCGATATCGTCAATCAGGAAAAACCAGCAATGGCCCCCGTTGCCGACGCGATCGCACTGGACAACGGCCTGGCGTATCACATCGATGAACGCGGCACAGGCACAGCCGAAATCGACGAAACCGACATCGTGGCGCTCGAATTTACAGGCTGGTCAGTCGAAACCGGCGAGCGCTTCCATTCGTCAATCGAAGTCGGCGAACCCCTGGTAGGCCCCGTCAAAAACTTCTTCCCCGGATTCAGCTCGGTGTTGATCCATGCGCATCTGGGCGACAAACTCACGATTTGGGTGCCCCAGGCTTATGGCGTCGATCCCGCCGGAAAAACGATCAAAGGTGAGCAGGTGTTCACAGTTGAGGTGCTCCACGTTCAGGCAGCCCCAAAACCGATTCCCGCACCCGCCGATGTCGCTGCGCCGCCCGCCGATGCCATCAAAACCGCCAGCGGACTCGCCACAAAAGTGCTCGAACCCGGCACAGGAACCCGTCATCCCGGCGGTGCCAGCCGCGTGCGCGTGCATTATACCGGCTGGACAACTGACGGAAAAATGTTCGATTCCAGCGTCGTTCGCGGCCAGGCCATCGAATTCAATCTCAATCAGGTCATCGCCGGTTGGACCGAAGGCGTCCAGCTCATGGTCGAAGGCGAAAAACGACGCCTCTGGATTCCACAGGACCTCGCTTATAAAGGACAGCCCGGTGCCCCCGCCGGCATGCTCGTTTTCGACGTCGAACTGATCGCAATTGTATAAATATTGTACAGCAGTATACGGCGTTGTATGCGCTGTATACTGTTGGCTATGTATATAATAATGTGTTTTTTTGTAAGAGACGTTCCGGCGGAACGTCTCTGCTCGCCTATGCGCTGCGCGCATACGGCTCGCTTTTCTATTGTGCGCGGCTATTTCATACGCCGCGCTGTGGACGTGCTGCCGCACGTCCCTGCTCGCCTATGCGCTGCGCACATACGGCTCGCTATTTTTATGTATACAATGCAATTCGTATATCATTGGCGAAATGAATAGCCAACGTATACCACAAGACCGAAAAATGTCGCGGTGATACCTGGTTTGTCTTTGTTTCCGCGGTGTTCATAGGTGCGCACGTAATCCTCTTCGGTTATTGAATAGTATTCTGTTCTGTTGGCTTTAAAGCCGATCTTCATTTCGGCTCCAATTCCCAATGCCAGGCCATTGTCGAAGATCGTTTCAAAACCAAACTGAACCGGAATATACAAACCAAAGAGGCCGTAAGGCATGGATTCATCCGAAAAAGCAGCATCCGGAGAAATGTAGTTTACGCGGATAACACTTCTGGTCTCGTATAATACAAAACCCGGGAATATACCATAGCCCAGACCGATACTTGCTGTAAACGCATCCTGTTTTGAAAAGGGAATGGCGGCTTTGGCGCTGACATCGACCGCTATGAGGTATGGTGATCCTATAGATATCGAAGCGTGCGGACCAATAAAAAACGTATCCCCAAATAAATAACAGACTTCTGCTGCCATCGATCCGGATAAAAACCACCAGGTCTTTGTTCTGTCAGCTTTTGGGATTTTTACTGAATCGTCGTACGGCGAAGCGCCCAGCTTCGCTTTGAGGCCGATGCTAAAACCACCAAAGTTATCACTGACTGTTCTAACATTCTGATGCGTATTGTTACCTGAATTCTGGGCACATGCACATACAGGGACTAAAAAAAGACTGCAAATACAAAATAGAATAGATAATAAAAATCGCATTGTTCACACCAGTGATTCGAATTTATATAGAACCGGGAATACCATCGATACTCCCGGTTCTTACATAAAGAAAACTAGAATGCATACCCCATATGGATGCCGGCAGCTGCCATGCCAAAGGTCATGTGCAGATTTTCTTCAATTGCACGTCCCTGCATCGTTTTCCTTTCTTCTTTGGTGCCCAGAACATTGGTCTCGCTGTTGAACGCCATTCTGGCTTCGAGGGTGACTCCAAGGATAAATCCATTGTCAAAGGCGTGTTCATAGCCAACCTGCACTGGAATATACATGTATTTGTAGAAATCATTCATTAGTTTATCGCCGGGGTTTTCATTATCGCCGATGACGACGTAGTGGCCGTATTTATCATTGATATCCGCCCGGAACGTCAAGCCCCATCCGGCACTCATGGAAATGGCATTGTTATAGTTGATGGGCAGAACCAGGCGGATGCGAACATCGCCTGTACCCCAAAATGGATAGCCACCGCCGAGGTTGAGTTCGGGACCGACAAATGCATCATTGCCCCACACATAACCCAGGTTAATCTGAAGCGCACCGGCAACATGGAGATTGACATCCTGTTTATGGTCATCGCTGGATCCGATGCAATTTGAATCACAGCGGCCTATGCCCGCCATGATGTCGCCGCCAAGGCGAAATCCGCCGAAATTATCTTTGGCAGTTCTGGGCAGTCTGGGGGCTTCGACGTTCTCTTCAACCGCCGCATCTTCTGCAGCATCGGCAGTTTCAATCACCCTCGGCTGATATGCTGCATCGCCGGAATTCTCTGCCGGAGCGGCTGCATCCTGCGCAAATGCGCATACCGGCAGCAAAAGCAGACCACACAAGACCAAAATCAAATGATTCAGATGACGCATTCCAAATATCCTCGCTATAGGAAATAAGTGCCGAAATGACACCATGTGACACATTGATTATATAGCAGAATGTTTGTGATAAGCCAATGAATTGCGACTTTTAAATGCTGTGATCCTGTTCGCGTCTCGACATGATGCCGTTCGATCGGATAAAAACTGAATGGTTATGGCGTGTTCGTTTTATGGTTGAACAGTTTTATGATTTCTGATAACATTACCAAATGATGGTGAACGTTCTTTGGGAGGCTTTATGTTCATAATCCGCTCTCTTGCAACGACGCAACGACGCAACGACGCAACGACGCAACGACGCAACGACGCAACGACGCAACGACGCAACGACGCAACGACGCAACGACGCAACGACGC
>CAMKRB010000006.1 GCA_946415045.1 uncultured Myxococcales bacterium | reverse complement strand
ACGTCCTGTCGTTACAGCGACGCCCCGCCGACGTCGTGTCGGCGGGAGGGATCTGCGCTCATCAGGACGGCCTGCGGCCGTATGAACTTTATGTGCAGGATAACCATACTTTTACATTTTTGGACGGCCTGCGGCCGTAAGCAAATGGTTTTCGCGGCTACGCGCCGCAGGCGGCAAGCTCATTGCACAGCATTCTGCAACACACGCCAACCGTTGCATCGGGAGCAAATTTACACACACATGTCGCATCCAGTCCATTCCCATCCACATCCGGCGCGAATTCTACATTCAAACCAATCCCAAACCGAACAGACTGAATCGCATCGCCGCGCACCGAGACATCGGTCAGACATCCGGCAATTTTATGCGGCAGATTATTTATATTTACAACAATATCGTTCGGATAGCGCACCACCGGAATGACGCCCAGTTTTTTTAAAGTCCTATAAACAGCCATGCACGGCATCATCTGTAGTTTTGTATAGACATTCGACGACTCATACAGCGCGATGACCTGAGATTCGCTCAGATAGTCACCAATCTGGCAGCGATCTGGTACGACATCCTCAATCCCGATATGCCCGGAATCCAATGACGGCAGATACATGCTCAGATAGAGATTACCGACACCGGTCATCCATGGTCTGTTGTGCTGTCCATGAAACCCGCGTCCATCCAAAGCCATGGCAAGGATCGGATATTTGGAGCAACAATTTTTTAAGCGATCCAACTGGGATTCAGCGGCCATTCCCTCAACGATGATGTATTCGAACGCGCCAATCGAACCTGGAGCAGCAAAGACTTTTGGGGTGCCGGGAGCAGATTCATCGCACACAATAAATCCCTCGAATCCGGATGAATCGCAGCATTCAGACAGCATGGCATCCGGTGACAAAATTCCGGCGCGTTCAATGATATCGGTATGCATGGCAAGTATTTTCATAGATTTCCTGCAGTCTTTTTTTTTGGACGGCCTGCGGCCGTAAGATTGGTGATGGCACACCCAATGTGCAGGATAACCATGCTAATCCTGCACACAGATTATGCCATTCTAATCTTACGGCCGCAGGCCGTCCTGATGAGCTCAGATCCCTCCCGCCGACACGACGTCGGCGGGGCGTCGCTGTAACGACAGGACGTCGTTTCAGCGGCGCAATGCAAATTACATAGAACTAAAGCTGGGGGGACCGGGGGATCTCCCCCGGACGCGCGGGGGTTGGTAGGGGGTGTGCGCGGTGGCACACCCCCTACCCGCGTGCGGCGCGTAGCCGCGAAAAAAATGTGCTTACGGCGCAAGCCGTCAAAAAAAACTGCAGGAAATCTATAAATTTCCTGCATTTTCTGATAGAGCGCTCACTCCCGACGTCTCCCGAACAACAAATACATAAAGCAAGGCACGCCAATCACAGCCGTCACAACTCCGGCGGGGATCCACGCAAATCTTTCCAAAATACGTGAAATCGTATCTGCGATCACCAAAACCGACGCGCCCCACAACGCAGCAATCGGCATTACATGGCGCAGATCTGCGCCGATTACATGCCGTACTGCGTTTGGAATAATCAATCCAACAAACCCGATTGGGCCACAAACCGAAACGACGATCGATGTGATCACACAAGCCGCTGCTATCGAAATCATGCGGGTTCGCATCACACCCACGCCCCGGGAAGCCGCCAGATCGTTATCCACACTCATCAGATTGAGCGGATGTGCCAGCGCAATCAGAATGCCAAATCCAATCGCAATTGGCGCCAGATTGACCAGACCTTCGTATCCGACGATTTCAAAACCGCCCATCTGCCACCGCATCATCTGCTGCGCAGTGAGTGGTGTGGCAAAAGACTGCACAACCATTCCCATCGCACTGCAAAACATCGAGGCGGCGACACCAGCCATCAGACAATAAAACGGATGATTCAGCACGCGCCGCGATGCGATCGCCATCACTGCGCCCATCGACAGAATACCGCCTGCGCATGCCGACAACGACAATCCCAAAATTCCGCCAATCCCAAACTGAATCGCGATCATGGCTCCCAGCGATGCACCGCTGGCAACGCCAAGTGTATAGGGCGTCGCCAGTGGATTCTGAAAAAGCGCCTGAAATGTCGCGCCCACCAAGGCGAGCACTCCTCCGGCTACAGCGCCCCAAATCACGCGGGGAACGCGAAGCGTCCAGAAAATATCGTCCCACAGGCTGGCATCTGTCGCTCCCCAAAACGGACATCCCGCCAGACAAGCCACCAAAACCACCAACGATAAAGCATATACACAGGTCTGACGGCGACCGCCAGGTACCGGACAATGCACACATCCTTTTGGATGCGCTGAATGCGCACTGTGCCCGATCGACAACGAAGCAACGCGCTGCGGCTCAAACCCCGAAACACAATAAGCCTGATCAATTTGCTGCGACGAAGGAAAGCCATCGCCCTGATACATGCACCCGCGCTCGGCCAGTAAAATCGTCTGATCTGCATAATGCCTTGCGATCGACAAATCATGTGTCACCGAAATGACTGTACGCCCCTGACGCCGCAAATCATCCAGAATCTGCATCAGCATCTGCTGATAACGCAGATCGAGCCCTTTGGTCGGCTCATCGAGCAGAATGATCCCTGCATCCTGAGCAATTGCCGAAGCCAGCACACAAAGCTGCAGCTCGCCGCCCGACAGCTCGGTAATGCGTCGATCGCTCAAATGTGCGATTTCGATTTGCGCCATAATCATGCGCGCACGCTCGATCGCTTTCTTTGCCGAAAAGTGCGATACATACAGTCCCTGAGCCACCAGTTCAGATGCGGTCACCGGCGGCAGAGACTCGATTTGCTGAGGCACATAGGCAATATATTTGGCGCGTTCGGCTGGAGAAATCGCGGTCACCCACCGGTCATCCAGCAAAATCCGGCCCGAAGATACCTGCAGCAAACCGCACAACGCCTTTAGCAAAGTCGATTTTCCGGCACCATTTGGACCCACGATATGCGTCCAGGCGCCGGATTTAAATGTATGACTGAACGATTCCAGAACGACCTTGCTGCCATAGCGCAATTCAACCGATTGCGCGGATAACTGCATGGGAGCTACTCCGGCAAAGCCTGCTGCAATTCTTTAAATTTCGCCTGCAATGCTGCGGGATTGCCGGCAAGTTCCATTTCTTTTTGCGCCATTTCGAGACGCGAAGCTGCAGCCTTAAAATCCTCCAGTTTGATGTGCTTTTCGGCAATCATCAACTGGATTTCGGCGATTTTGTCCTGCGAATTCCCTTCGTTTCGGTAGGCGCGCAAAGCGTTGTCATAACCCACAAATGTACGTCGATGCTTGTCGCGCGCCCACTCCAGCTCGGCCAGACGAATCTCGGCAAGCGCATGCGCTGCATACATCCTGCGGCTGCGGTAGAAATCTATCGCCGCTTCGGCAGCATGACGTGCCTGTGCATTATCGTCATCAAACACCTGGCTCATCTTGTATTCGAGCACACCTTCCCACAAGTCATCGATGTGCAGCCCCAAATCAAAGTTCGCACGAGCCAGCTTGATCAGCGCCTTTGCCAGATCCATCTGCCCCTGTGCTTGCGCAACCTCGGACTTCAGATAAGGCACAACGACGTGATAACCACTCTTGGCAAGACGGCGTTCACCCAGCTTTTCCTCGGCCTGATCGAGCAAGGATGCGGCTTTGTCGTAATCGCCATTGTGTATCGCAATCTGAGCCTGCCCGGCCAAACCGGCAACGGCGTTTTCCACGTCTTCCGATTCACTCATGGCCGCAAGCAACCCTGTGGCCCCCGCAATATCGCCCCGATTAAGCGCTTCCTGCGGCGTTTCGGCCATCGCAAATCCGCCGAATCCAACACTCATCAAAATCAATGCTGTCCAAAATAATCTCATAGCCGGGCCTCCCCTAAATATAGCGGTGTACAGCGCGAGTGTTGAAAAATAAATTCCAGGGGACATCGCCCCTGGAATGGACCGGGGCTATGCCCCAAAACGAAACTCACTGCTGTTCGTTTGCTTTAGCTGCGCGCTTGCGCGCTTCACGCGAAAAATAATCTTCATTCAGCGAAAACTGCTTGTGCTGAATGGCCTGCTCGATCTTCTGCTGCACCCACAGTCCATAAGGTCCTGTCAGGTTAATCACGTTCGAAGGATCCCCAACCAGCTGCAATGACTTTTCCGAAATCGCCTTTTCAAGCATTACCTTCTTTTGCAGATCAAAGAATTCGCGTTTCGGCTCGTTCTGGGTCACCACGCGCGCAATCACTGTATTTGCGCCAACCAGATACGGTTTCTCAAGCAATGTGCCGCTCGCCGCGTTGCGAACATCGCGGGCAAAATTATCATCTGTGCCAACACCCGTAATCGTCGTTGTCGCTGTGCCCACCGATTCGAGCAATTTCGCCTTGATGCGATCAGCCGGCAAAACCACTGGAACTGCAGCAACTGCGTCATCCGCAGCAGCGTCATCCGCAGCAGCGTCATCGGCTGCAGATTCAGCCGAATCATCGGCAGCATCGGCACTGTCCGCATCATCCGAATCTGTGGCCACCGCAACCGGCGCGGCATCGGCAACGCCGGTATAAAGTGCTTCGTCGAGCGCTTCCTGCATCGATTTACCGCTCTTGACGAGCTCGATGATACGAGCCGCGACTTCTTCCGTCTTCGCCTTTACACGTCCGTCCTCAAGCAATTTAGCAGCAATGCCAAACTTTGCTTCTTCCAGCGGCGTCACGACTTGATCCGCCTGCTCCAGCACTTTGGCAATCACAAACACATCCGATTCTTCAGCCGTGATCACATCACCGACTTTCTTATCTTTCAGCGCATCCTGAATGGCAAACGAATACGACGAAACCGGGCGCAGATCATAAACACCCTTGTTGTCTTTGCTCAGCGACTCGTCATAATCAGCAAATGCCGCTTCGAAATCCGCACCATTCTCCATAATCTGTGCACGGGCAATCGCAAAACGCTGACTCGCCTGATACGTCTTGACCGTCTTGAGTCCCGGATTCGTCAGCATCGACATGTCTTTCTGAATGCGAATCTGCTGAATCTTCGCCTTTGCCGGCGTCGTAAACTCGCCAAGATGACCGTCATAATAAACCTTCACATCGTCCGCATGATCCGTCACATACGCAAGAATTTCGTCTGCCGTCACCGGTACAAGCGTCGCACTTACATCATCCGGCGTCAGTTTCACGATCTCGATGTTTGCTTCGGTATTCGCTTGCTTGTAATCCTGCCAGAGTGATTCTTCCGAAACATGAATCGACGACGCCATCATCGTCAGATAGCGCCTGGCGAGCAGCTCTTCGCGTTTGTAATTCTCATAATCCCGTGACGAGATCATGATTCTGCTCAGACCGTTTTCATAGCTGCGACGGTCGAACTTGTTGTGCTGCATGAACCCGAGCTGGAAAACATCGGGATTCCCCGCTTCCCAATCCTTAATATAATAAGTCAGCTCATCGTCGCTCACGCGCAGTCCGGCCTTCCGCGCCTCGTCGGCAAGCAAATAAACAACGCCGATGCCATAAGCCACCTGCCGCGCAGTCGAGGCATAATTCACCGAACTAAAGACATTATCATCATAATGCCTGTAAATCATGCTGCGAGTGAGATCTGACGTGATATTGTGTGACCCCGCACGGCCCATATCACTCTGTTGCTTGGATGCGCAGGAATTGGCCCCGGGCAGTCCAAACATGAATACAAATACAATAATAATGATGCCAAAAAGGATCGCAATAAACAGCGAGTCCTTCTGTTCCCGCATTTTTTGAAGCATGGTGCGCTTCTCCAGCTAGATGTAACAAAAAAACAACCGGCACATAATCGCCGATTTAAAGCGCTATAGCTTAATGATGTGCAAAAAAAAACTCAAGTATTTTGGATGTGCGCGGCTATGGCCTTTCGGCCATACGCCTTGCGGGCGCTTGCTATGGCCTTTCGGCCATACGCCTTGCGGGCGCTTGCTATGGCCTTTCGGCCATACGCAGCGCCATTATGCATCGAGCACGAGATTCCCGTCTCGCATGGCCAGCGACGCAACCGGCGCCGTACACTGCGTTCCGCTGCTCATATCCTTCAGCGTCACGGTGCCTGCGGCAAGCTCATCCTGCGCAAAGACGGCGACATAACGCGCATGACGTTCGTTGGCATATTTGAACTGTTTGGCCAGTTTGTCGAACCCCGGATACAGCTCGCATGCGCACCCAAGTGATCGCACCTGTGCCGCAAACGATGTGGCCGGACACAAAGCCTCAGGCACAGCCATCGCGACGACGACATCGACATCATTGCCCAAATCACTGAACATGCCGCGCTCTTCCATAATGACACAGATGCGCTCAAAACCAAGACTGATGCCAACTGCGGGGATATCACGGCCCGAAAACATGCCAACCAGATGATCGTAACGGCCACCGCCGGCAATGCTCGAAGCCAAACCTTCCGCCTGAATCTCAAATATGGCCCCGGTATAATAGTTCAGACCTCGTGCAAGCTCAGGACTGATGCGGATTTGCGGTTTATTGGCAAACCCTTCGGCTGCCGAAATCATCACGCGCAGTTCCGAGATAGCCTGGCAGGCATCGGCGTGATCTGCAAACAGCGATTCGAGCGTCTGCAGCGTCGCTTCGTTGTTTTCTTTGGCCTGAATATTGTCGAGCAGCTTTTGAGCACTATCGCTTTCGATGCCGCGTTCCGTCAGCTCTTTGAGCACGCCTTCGACGCCAATCTTGTCGAGTTTGTCGATCGCAGTAATCGCGGTCGTCTCCTGTTCGACGGGAATATTGCTCACATCGATAAGGGCACGCAAAATGCGGCGATCATTCAGGTGAATGCAGATGCGATCGAAGCTGAGAGCTGCAAAGACATCGGCTACGGCATTGAGCAGAGCAATCTCGGGCAGCGGAGCCACAGCTCCGATCATATCGATATCGCACTGATAAAACTCGCGGAATCGGCCATGTCCCGGTCTGTCTGCGCGATAAACCGGCTGAATCTGATAACGCTTAAAAATGCGCCCGATATCGTTCTGATGCATGGCGACAAACCGCGCCAGCGGCACGGTCAAATCATAGCGCAGCCCCAGATCGCACTGTCCCGATGCGGCTTTCGCGCCTCGCATCAGAATCTTGAACAGCAGCTGGTCGCCTTCCTCGCCATATTTCCCCATCAGCGTTTCGATATTTTCGATCGCCGGCGTCTCTATCGGCGCGAAGCCATGTTTCTCATAAATGCTGCGAATCGTATCCAGCACGCGCTGGCGCTGCCGCATCTGGGCTGGCAGAAAATCTCTTGTCCCCTTGGGTATTGCAGGTTTTATCGTTGGCATAGTTTGTTATGATGTAGAGTGAATGGTGAAATTGCATCGAAAAAAAAACGGCATCCGGTTCTTCGGATCGCGCCCAAACCGGGCGCCTGATTGATATCCACACGGTCGCCGTACCAGGATCTTAAAAAAAGAGCGCATGTAAACACATGCGCTCCACAGAAGTCCCAAACGGGACACCAAATTTGTGCAGAAGCGACTACACCTTGCGCGAATAGAACTCGATGATGAGGTTGTCATGCAGATCGGTGATGGGGACATCTTCACGTTCGGCAGGGCCGGTGATGGTCACACAGAATTTTTCCTTCACATTTGCGAAGCTGGCATCGTCGATGTAGCTGGGCTTTGCCAATGCAGGAGCAGCCAGGGATTCGAGAATGGCGGTGATCTTCTTGGATTTTTCGGTCAAACCGACGACATCGTTGGCCTTCACCTGGAAGCTGGGGATATCGACTTTACGGCCGTTCACAAGAATGTGACCATGATTGACGAGCTGACGGGCAGCAGGAATCGTGGGGGCAAAACCGGCACGGAAGACGACGTTATCGAGACGGCCTTCGAGCAGCTGGATCAAACGCAGACCGGTATCCAGTTTGCTGCTGATGGCGGCTTTCATATAGTTAACGAGCTGGCGTTCGCTGATACCATAATTCAGACGAACTTTCTGCTTTTCATCGAGGTGCTCGCGATATTCGCTTGCTTTACGGCGATGACCGGCACCATGCTCACCGGGAGGATTCACGCCTTCGGCGACTGTCTTACGAGTCAGACCGGGAAGGGACATACCAAAACGACGAAGAATTTTTACGCGTGGACCAGTGTAACGGCTCATGGGTGAGATTTCCTTTTTTCAAAAAAAGTCACAAATGCACAAAACGTGCGGGCAAAACCTTCTGCGGCGCTCACCGCAACATCGACCGGCAACCATCGCCGATCGGCATGTTCTGATCGATTTCGACCGCAGACCTGCTGCCTGCGTAAATCGATCGAAGCGAAAAAAAACCGTTTTTGTGCGATTTAATCCACACAAAAACGGGAAGTATTATACAGATTCATTTTTCAGAGTGCAACATGAATTACACGAATATTACACAAAAATCGAACGAATTTCTTTTTCAATCTCACTGGCAGGACGACCAAGCGAAATCGACAGCTCCTGAACGATAAGCCCCACACCCGTGTCAAACAGACGACGCTGACTGAAACTCAAATCCTTGATATTCTTGAGATGATAAAGTTCACGCACGACATCCGCGACATCCTGCAGGCAGCAGCTCGCCAGCTTGTCGGTCAGAATTCGCTGACGCTTCGTCCAGGGAACCGATTTTGGCGCAGGAGGCGGCTCTTTGAGCGACGCAATCACACGGTTGGCCTCTTCCGACGAAATCACCGGACGAAGCGCACCCTTCTCTGCCTTCTCCGTCGCTATCGTCACACGACGCGGCGACTGCATCAGCTCAAGCACATATACCTGTGCCCCCGGACCAAAAAGCTCATTCGATTCTATCGCGACTATCTCCCCCACTCCATGGCTGGGATAAACCACACGTTCACCCACCTGCCACTTCAAAAGATGATCGCCTACCGTCACAGCTTTCGCCGTTTTTGTCGATTTATTTGTTTCCAGCATTCTATTTCTCCTTGATTTTTGAAGTTGAATGCATTAGCACCCCCGCTTTGTCGAGGCCGTATTTTTTCACCGGCGGCCCCGATAGCAAAGAGCTCATACATTGTGAGTTAGTGTGGGGTAAAGGACGATACGTACCCCTTTATCCCACACCACCTACCTTGCACCATCTTATAGCATATTTTGGTTTAAAGATCCACCCCTTTTCGCGCTTTTAATGTCAAATCAGGCATATTTTCCTGATTCACTCCATACCTCATGCGCGTAGAAATTCCTCTCGCTACACTTACGCGATCTGTGAGCGCATTTCTTCCAACAAATTTTTTCGGGAAATTATTCCTGATTTTTTCAATAAATTATTCCTGATTCTCCTCCCCCTCTCACCCTCTCACCCTCTCACCCTCTCACCCTCAATCCCCAAGGATCCGCATAATGAAAAAATACATCTGGGTGCTGTTCACTGCGCTCGCATTCGGCACCATGGAAATCGCACTCAAAATTGGTGGCAGTGCTTTTACCGCACTGCAGCTCACTTTCCTGCGCTTTCTCATTGGCGGCCTGTTTTTGCTGCCTTTCGCCATTCACGATCTCAAAAAACGCGCTTACCATCTCACCCGGCGCGATTTCGGATATCTCTGCCTGCTCGGGTTCGTCAATATCGTCGTGAGCATGACGCTCTTCCAGCTCAGCGTCATGCATTCCAACGCCAACCTCGCCGCCGTTCTCATCTCGATAAATCCGATGTTCACAATGCTTTTTGCGCATTTCATCGTTAACGAACGGTTCACCCTCAAAAAAGGCATCGTCCTATTCATCTGCATGACCGGGCTGTTGTTCGTCGCCAATCCCTTCAACCTCGCCGAAGGCAACACCGTCGCCGGCATCCTGATGGGACTTGGGGCTTCCATCATGTTCGGGCTCTATACCGCACTCAGCAAACGGTGTGTCGGCCGCATCGGCGGGATGACCGTCAACAGCGCCAGTTTTCTCATCGGCGCATTTTTCGAACTCCTCGTGCTGTTGGGCATGCAGGAACCCGTATTCAGCGGTATCTGCGCAGATTCGATTGGCGTTCTGCTCTACGTCGGCTTTGTCGTCACCGGATTTGGCTATTTCTGCTTTATGCGCGCCATCGAACGCGGGGGTGCCACCACCGCATCCTATGCATTCTTTATCAAACCTATCATCGCCATGATACTTGCCGCACTCATCCTCGGTGAAGCCATCACCTGGAATATCGTTCTGGGCATTTTCATCATTTTGTGCGGATGCATTTATAATGTATATGAACCCAAACATGCATTGGACAAAACCAACGCATCCTGAACGCAAGGAGATACTATGGCTTACCGCAATCCGACACCGACCGTGGACATCATCATCATACGCGACCATTCGCTCGTACTCGTCAAACGCAAAAATCCCCCGCATGGCTGGGCTATTCCCGGTGGATTTGTAGACGAAGGCGAATCGGTGGAACACGCCGCCATCCGCGAGGCCAAAGAAGAAACCGGACTGGACGTCAAACTGGATGCGCTTTTTTATGTGTATTCAGATCCAAACAGAGATCCGCGTCAGCACACGATGTCGGTCGTTTTTGTCGCCCACGCCGATGGCGAACCGCTGGGATCTGACGATGCCGAACGCGCCGCTTACTTCGATTTCGATAACCTGCCATCACCGATTGCGTTTGATCATCAGACCATTATTTCGGACTATCTGGAGCACGTCAAATCGGGTAAACAACCGGAACTGGCGCGCGCCCTGAGCCGCCTGGCATAGCGAGTTCGTCCCTGTATCCCCGCGCATTTCCCAATCCTGCGGATTTATTACTTTTCTATTGGCTATGTTTAACCAGTGTGGATATAGCGTTACCTCGATATATGTGAGATACTGGGAAAGAGCGCCGGGCTGGCCAATAAGCACTCGTAGCTCATTGCTCATCGCTCGTGGCCGCAAAGCAGACAACCTTACTTTTTCATATCCATGATCGTTAAACAGAGCCTTTTCTATTTGACGGTTTGCGGCTGTACGCACATTATGGCGTGTTGTCGGATGAGCTACGCGCCGCAGCAGTGTTCGTTGCATATCGTTGTTTTGGAGGGTACAGGATGACAGTAGAGATTACCGTAACGCGGGATTTGCCGATTGAACCACAGATTTTTCTGGCCGCACAGGCATTGTTAAACGGTGAGGTCGTGGTCTTTCCGACCGAAACGGTTTATGGCATTGGAGCCGATGCCATAAATGACGATGCGCTCGAGAACCTGATGTCGATGAAGCGCCGCAGCGACGACAAGCCATTGCCCGTGATGGTTTCGGGTTTGGAGATGGCGGAATCGTTTGTAGAAATCGGCGCAGCACGGCAGTTGGCAAAAGATTTCTGGCCCGGGCCGCTCACACTGATTCTGCCATCCAAAGCGCTTTTCAGCAGTTTCTGCATGCGCGACAACATGGTGGGCATCCGATGCCCGAATCATCCGGTGGCTCAGGCGATTGTGAAGATTGCAGGCATTCCGCTGGCCCTGACCAGTGCCAACATTTCGGGGCAGCCGCCCGCAACGACCGCAACCGAAGCTCGCCGCCAGTTCAGGGATATGGATTTGGCTTTCAGAATACTGCAGCCCGAACCCACGCAGGGAAAGCCCTCCACAGTCGTCAAAATTGAGCCGGACAAATGGACGATTTTGAGGCAGGGGCCCGTTTCAGCCGACACCATCCGTGGTTATCTGCCCGCCGGTGTCGCGCTCGTCGAATCATAATCTGCGCAGGATGATTGGATTTGCAACCATCATGCAATGGCGCGCCGTATGACAATAGGCGCGCCGCGACGGCGTATGGCGCAGCCATAGCCGGCGCACACACAAAAAAAACAAATAAGTCCCGGAGTTTTGCAATGATGACATGGTTTCGCCGTTTTTTCGTTCTCGTATTTTGTACGCTGATTTGCTGCAGCTGCGCGTGTTCGACAAGCGACAGCAACGAGCCGAACGTGCCGGCAACCCCAGCCACACCGCAAAGACCGACCGTGCGCGTGGCGACGTTCAACGTGCACAACCTGTTCGATACGATTTGCGACTCGGGCAATTGCGCATCGACGGATTACGAAAAGCAGCTCAGTTCCGCCGGCTATGCAGAGAAAGTTGGCAAGATCGTCGACGGCCTATGGAAAATCAATGCCGACGTCATTCTGCTGCAGGAAATCGAGAAGGAATCGTGTCTTAAGGATATCCAGACCAGTCTTTCGGCATCGGTGTATCCGGGCGCGATTTTTGGCGATATCGGACGGACAGCGTCGGTCAATGTCGCGATTCTGACGCGGGGAAAAGTGACGAATGTGCGCAAACACCGCGAAAACAACCTGCTGTCGCAGCCCGACGGATCGCAGAAACTGCTGTCGCGGGAGCTGCTCGAGGTCGAAATGACGCTCGATAACGGCATCGAAATGACGGCATTTACGACGCATTTTGTATCGAAAGCAACCGACAGCGAAGGCGGGCGGCGGCTGGCCGAAGCCAGATTCACGCACAACGTGCTCGCCGAATACATCGCTGCGCATCCCAACAGGCTCGTCGTCTTTGGCGGCGATTTGAACGACACGCCGGGATCGGCGCCAATCGAAGCACTCGAATCGGATGGCGTGCTGCTGCGAACCACACGGAATATGCCCGACGAAGAAATCATCACGTGGGGACATCAGGCGGCTTTCGACCACCTGTATTATCCGGCTGCGTTCGAGGACAATTTCAAAATTTCGCTGGTTTATTGCGATTCAGTCTACCATAATGGCTACAGCTCGAGCGATCACTGCGCCGTTCGCGCCGATTTCGAATTCTAGACCGCTTGCAATCCACCTCAGCACCATGGATGGTTATCATGAGACCGGAACGATTATTCAATGCCTGCATCCTGGCCATTTCTTTTGTTTTGAGCGGTTGCGCCACACAGCAGCAGCCCCAAAACGTTGCCAATAACGAAGCACAGCCCGAATCCCCCTCGCAGAAGGAACTGGAAATCATCCGCGAGGCCGCACAGCAGCCGCCGCTCGACGATGTGACCGAACAGCCGCTGGAAAAACCGTTGCTGCGGTTCGCGATTGTTGCAGATATGAACGGCAGATACGGTTCGGACCAGTACGATGCCGAAGTCGTAAAAAGCATCGACATGATCATCGCCGACAAGCCCGATATCGTGATAAATGCAGGTGATATGGTCGCCGGACAAAAGCCGAAACTGGACTACCGCAAGATGTGGGTGGGGTTTCATGCCAATGTCACCGACAGACTGAAAGACGCAGGCATTCTCATGGCCCAGGTCCCCGGCAACCACGACGGCTCGGCCTATGAAAAATACCAAAACGAGCGCAACATCTATATCGACGAATGGAACAAGCGCAAACCCGAACTCGATTACGTCGACGACAGCAATTATCCGCTGTATTACTCGTTCAAACTCAAGGGGGTCTTTTTTGTCGCGCTCGACGCAACGACGCTTGAACCCATGGACGACGTGCAATACCAGTGGCTCGAAAAGCAGCTGGCAAACAACCCCACAGAATATGGGCCGGTGGTGATTGCCCACGTGCCGCTTTTTCCCATCACCACAATCAAACCGACCGAGATTCTGCGCGACGATCGGCTGCCGGATCTGTATTCGAAATACGGCGTACAGGTGGTCGTGACCGGACACCAGCAGGCCTATTTTCCGGCGCAGTTAAACGGCGTGATCTATCTGCATTCCGGTGCCCTGGGCGGCGGCCCAAGACCCGTGCGGCAAAACGACGGCATTGCCCCAAAAACACTCACGTTCGTCAATCTCTACAAAGATCATTCGCCTTATATCGACACCGAACTCATCGTCAATGGCGCGCATGCCGGCAAATTCAATCACAACCTTCTGCCGACCTACATCGTTTTCGGCAACCGCATTCTGCCGCGCGTCGACATCCGGATGGAAGACGCCGAATATGCCCGCGAATACATGATTTCCCCGCACATGACGCGTTCCCAGATGCTCACGCTCATCGAGGCACTCAAAGCAAACGACGGCAACTGGGGCAAACTGCCCGACTGGCGGTGAACACTAGCCTGATGCCTGCGATCCCTAGAAATTGTCGTTATAAAAGGACTCGATGATCGCGCTGTACCGCCGTTCGACCTCAAGCGGACGCGTGAGCCGGCAGGGGGACAGAATATAGGGATCCTGCTGGATCGGTTTGGGCAGAATCGCGAATTTTTGAATGGATTCGCGCGTGCCCCGCATGCGGTTGCATGCTTCGACAAGCTCGTGGATATGCGCATAAAGCTGTTGGTTTTGCGCAATTTGCTCGAACGATTTTTCGGCGAGTTTGTGTTCGATAGCCCACCGCCGCAGCGCATCTTCATCCAGATAGAGCAGCGCAGTCAAAAACGGCCGCGATTCGCCAAAGATCATCACATCCTGAATGATATCATATCTGCAGAGGATATCGCGCATCGGCGCGGTATCGACGGGTTCGCCATCGGCCAGGGTCACGGTCGAATCGCTGCGCACACACAGTCCGCATCGCTCGTCTTCAAAAACGAAATCCTTCGTATTGATGAACGGCGCGCCCCCGCGCTTTGGCTTGACAGACAGAATCCCCGATTTGATGCGCGTCTCGGCGCTCCGCAGAAAACTGCCGTTCCCCATAAAACTGTGCAAATGCACAAAACCGATTTCGCTCAGCGTATAGGCATTATAAACCGGCATATTCAAAAAGCCGAGCAACTCGCCGACTTTCGAATCGAAGTGATTGCCAAACGAAACGAACGCCCGCACTTTTGGAAAATAGGCATTCTTAATCGGCACCAAAAACAGCCTGTCAATGAGCGGTGACGACCATTTGAGGTATGGTCTGATATTCCTGGCCCTGAACTTGGCAAGCGTGAGACTGATGTTGCGCAATGTTTGAAAACGCGTCGATTCCTGCTGCGGTTCCAGAATAGCGGTTCTCAAAGCCGCGAGGTCGGCCGGCAGCAGGCAGACAAAGGTAGCATCGAGTTTACAGTAGGCCCCGACGATATCACAGCTGTCATCATCACAGAACGAAATCGCCGCCCCCGACAGCAGTGCCGTCGCAAACAGCACCAGACTGACCGTGTGCATCGAAGCCAGATGCACAAACAGGCAGTCATCGGGCTGCAGATTCCACGCCGCGACCAGATTCTCGGCCTGATCGCGCAAGTGCGCATGCGAAATCGCGATCCGTCTGGCGGCCTCGTGCGATCCCTGAGAATACACATAAGCCGCGCACAAATCGTCGCAGCCCATTGCCTGAGGCAGGGATTCGGCGTCTTTGCACGATTCGGCAGCGATCCCAAACCGCACGATGTGATCCGGCAGCGGCCATCCCAGCAGCTTGTCGGCTGATTCGCCACCCTCACCGTCATCGATAAAAATCACCGGCGAATCGGGCATCAGCTCGTGATATTTCTTTGCCTGAGCCGGCGATTTCACGACGATCACCACCGGCACATCCTGATTCTGCCGGGCCTTCTCGCAAGCCGCAAATTTGTCGCGCTGCTTCATATCGGCCGGCAAAAACTCGGCACTCGCCCCCAGCCACAGACTCGCCATCCACAAAATCAGCGTCTCGGCACACAGCGGCGTATCGAACACGACGACGTGCTTTTGCGCGACCCCAAACCCCGCCAGCGCCGCAGCCAGATGACGCACCATCTCCAGTGTTTTTACCCTCGTGCGCACGACCTCGCCATGCCGTCCCGCGGCCTTAATCAGCGGCAGATTCCCGTCATTGCCGCACAGTCGCTCCAAAGACGTACAAAACCACGGTCTCTGGCTAAAACTATCATGCGTTTCGTGCTTTTTTCGGGTCTTCATGGTGCCTGCTCCTGTCGATGCACATTCAGCACACCTATCCTATCCCATATTTGCCCGTCAAGATAGGAATAACCGCCGTGTCACACAAATACCATATTGACATCGGAATGCCCGCGTTGTATGTTGCACACATTCGCCGGGGTGGCGGAACTGGTAGACGCACCAGACTCAAAATCTGGCGGGGGCAACCCCATATCGGTTCGATTCCGATCCTCGGTATCAAAAGCGCTTCATTTGAGGCGCTTTTTTTTTGTTTTTGCCGTGCTATGGGGCTGCGCCCCATACGCACGGCCGGCGGCGCTATGCGTTGCATACGCGCCGCCCCTGCCGATGCTCAAACCCACGCAAATACAGAAAAAAGCATAAAATTCCTGTACATAGGCAGTTACGGCCGCAGGCCGTCCCCCTAAAATACAGGAAATCTATGACTATCCGGCCATCCTCGCCGCAATTTTCTCAATGATGGCAATGGCGATCTCGAGTTTGTCTGCCACCGCAAGCTGTGTGCAATCGTCCGGCGTAATCATCGAAACGCCATTGGTATCGTGCGCAAACCCGCATCCCGGCTGCGTTAAATCGTTCGCAACGATCATATCCAGATGCTTGTCGACCAGCTTTTGCCGCGACCGTTCGATCAGATTCCCCGTCTCCATGCTGAATCCGCACAAAAACTGTTCCTTGCGCCGATTCTGCCCCAGCGTCTGCAGGATATCGACCGTATGCCGCAATTCGATCACAAGCGGCGCATCGGTCTTGTGAATCTTGCAGTCACATGCAGTCACCGGCGTAAAATCAGCAACTGCCGCCGCCATAATCACGATATCTGCATTCGCAGCATGCTCAAATACCGCATCGGCCATCTGCTGCGCCGAAACGACGGGAACGACCGAAATCCCCGGTGCAGCTTTGAGTGACACTGGTGCCGAAATCAGCGTCACATCAGCTCCCGCCATCTGAGCCGCTTTCGCACACGCATAGCCCATCTTTCCGGTCGATGGGTTGGAAATAAACCGCACGGCATCGATCGCTTCCCGGGTCGCCCCGGCTGTGACCAAAACCCGGCGCCCCTTCAAAATCTGAGGCATTGCAGCATACCGCAGCACATATTCGACCAGCGTTTCAGGATCGGGCATACGTCCTTTGGCCACCACGCCACACGCCAGATTGCCGGATTCGGGATCGATCAGTATGCACCCGCGTTCCCGCAGGATTTGCAGATTGTGCTGAACCGCAGCATTTTCAAACATATTCACGTTCATTGCCGGTGAAATCAGCACCGGACATCGCACGGCGAGCATGGTGGTCGACAGCTTGTCATCAGCCAGACCAATGGCGAGCTTGGCCAGCATATTGGCCGAACACGGCGCAATAATGGCGAGATCCGCGCGATTTGCAATCGACACATGCAGATTGTCCAAATCGTCACAGCCCTCAAAAGTATCGGTGTAAACCTTTCGATGTGTGACGCCTTCAAAACTGCATGGAGATACCAGCCTTGTCGCATTCTGCGTCATGATCACGTCGACAGCTGCGCCCAGCTGCGTAAGCTTGCTGGCCAGCCCCACGGCCTTGAATGACGCAATGCTGCTCGTGACACCGAGCAGGATGTTTTTATGATTTAACAGTTGCATGAATGCCTCCGGATGCTTATGTATATATTATTATGTGCCATTTTGGAGACGGCAGCGATGAAAAAAATAGCGTTTTTAATGATAGCAGGCATCATATTTTTAGCCGGATGTGAACAGAAACGTCCGGATCCCGTGCCCCATGAGAAAGTCGAAGGTGCGGTAGCAACCAATCTGCCCAATCATCCGGTTTTCGAAACCGTTCTGGAACAAACCGAACCCAACAAGAAAGTGTATACAGCCTGGGGAGCCATATTCCATCAGGAAGATCTGTTCGACAAAGAGATTCGTGTGACCGGCGTGATCACCGAAGTATCGACCGACTGCCCGCAATACACGGCACCACGAGTCAAATCCAAAAAGAAAGGTGCCGCCCCCGAAGCCGAAGCGCCCGCGCCCCAAGCTGCGCATAAGTGTCACGGCATCTATTTCAAAATGGCCACACCCACGCACAAACAGCGCGCCATCGAAGTCGTCGGTTATCATCCCTATTATCACCCGCATCTCGAAGTCGGCATGGAAGTCGATGTGACCGGTAAATATGTTAAAGTTGCCAATACCATGGGCAGGGGGTATGTTCAGTTCCGCGACGGTGTGCTGCTCACCAAGGAAATCCACAACATGGGGCTCGACAGATCCGGCAATTTCTCGACTGATCGCAACGAGATTTCGGCCATGATCACCCAGCGCACCATTCTGAACGCCCCTAAGAATTATTAGGGTTGCGCAGCAACAGCATCGGAAAAAATGCACCAGAGATGGTGCCACACATCACCAAGGACGGTAAAAATGGAACGATTTGTGATCGAAGGCGGCCACAAACTGAGTGGCACACTGACCCCCGGCGGCAACAAAAATGAGGTTCTGCCAGCACTTGCCGCAAGTCTGCTCACGAGTGAAGAAGTCATTCTGCACAACGTACCTCGCATCAAGGATGTCGAGGTGATGATGGAAATCATCAAGGATCTTGGGGGTGAGGCAGCATTTTTCGACGACAACAGCGTGCGTCTGTGCTGCGCCGGCGTGAACAAAACCGCATTGAGCGAGGATTTGTGCAAAAAAGTCCGTGCATCGATTTTGTTTGCAGGTCCTATGCTTGCGCAACATCACGAAGTACACCTGCCACCGCCCGGCGGCGATGTCATTGGCCGCCGCCGTCTGGATACGCATTTCCTGGCATTCCAGGGACTGGGCAGCAGCATTGATATCGGCGACGCCTATCACCTCAAAGCCCGCCATCTGCTTGGCAACGATATCTTTTTCGATGAACCCTCGGTTACGGCGACCGAAAACGCCATCATGGCCTCGGTCCTGGCTCGCGGCGAAACGGTATTGCGCAATGTTGCATGTGAACCGCATGTCGAGGGGCTTTGCCGGATGCTCAGCCAGATGGGCGCTCATATCGAAGGCATCGGCTCGAATACACTCACCATCCACGGCACTGGCGGATTGCACGGCGTCGAACATACAATCGGCGCGGATTATCTCGAAATCGGATCGTACATCGGACTGGCTGCCACCACGCATTCCGAAATTTCGATTAAAAATGTGCGCATCACCGATATGCGCATGATTCGCATGGTTTTCGAAAAACTCGGCATCCGCTTTGATGTCGACGGCACGACGATTCACGTGCCTGCCGAACAGGAAATGATGGTGCGCAGCGATTTGCACAACGCCATTCCCAAAGTCGACGACGCCCCATGGCCGGCATTCCCGACCGACTTGATGAGTATTGCGATTACAGTCGCCACACAGTGTACGGGAACCGTGCTGTTCTTCGAAAAAATGTTCGAAGGGCGCATGTTCTTTGTGGATTCGCTCGTAGCCATGGGCGCACAAATCATCCTGTGCGATCCCCATCGCGTCGTGGTCGTCGGCAAGAGCAAGCTGCTTGGCACTCGCCTGGAATCACCGGACGTGCGCGCAGGTATGGCACTTTTAATCGCCGCGCTCACTGCCGAAGGCCAATCGGCCATCTACAACGTGCGGCAAATCGACCGTGGCTACGAAAAAGTCGACGAAAAACTGCGCAGCCTCGGCGCTCATATCGAGCGACAGGTGATTTAATCAGTCTATCAGCCCTGGGCTGCAGCGTTCATCGGGGGATCAAAACATCCCCCGGTTTTTGACGACTGCCGCCACCGTGCTTTGGCTTAAAATACCTCAATTTGCGGTGCGTGCTGTTCGTCTGGCAAAATGATGCTAAAGACCGATCCGCACTGCGATCCCGGTTTGTAAAGCACCGCACCCCTGAGCATCAGCACGTTGGCTTTTACCCGCGTGAGTCCAAGACCTTTTGCTGGAGCCCAGCGCGTAAAGAAAGCATCGAAAATATGCTTTTGATCGGCCGTTTCAATGCCGCACCCCGTATCGGAAATCTCGATAATGGCGGCACCGGGTACCGTACATGCCGATATTTCTATGACGTTGTCACCATGCGGCCCATTTTCAATGGCATGAATGCCATTCTGTATCAATTCGTGTATGGCCTGCCACAGCAATGTAAAATCGCCGCAGATATTGGGCAAATCGGGGGCAATATGCATTTTTAGTGCAGCGCAGGATTCGATTTTTGCGCGGTTGTATTCGATCACATTTTCGAGCACCGGAGCGAGTTCGAGCGTTTCCATCTGAGGTGCCGGCGGATCGCAAATCTCGACCAGCGTTGACAAATCCTGCACTCGCCGCGCCATTTTTTCGATGTTGCCCATCGCATCGTTGATGTATTCGGCGAACAAACTGCTGCCCTGGTCGATGAGCTGCTTGCGCATCTGACCAAAAATGCCGATGAGATCGCGTGTGGCTGCCTGTAATTCCGGTGATATTTTGCCGCAAATCGACCCGATTTTTTCGATGTTGTTCCGATCATTGACGGCGAGTTGTTCCTCGCGATTCTGGAGTAAAAGCGCGAAAAAGAGCGCAGAATTGTAGATCGTTTCGATGTCGCCGGGTTCGAAATAGCCACCGCGGTTTGAGGTGAGCGCAATCAGCCCAAAGGGATGCCCGTTCACGGTGAGCGGCGTTATCAGCGCCGATTCGAACTGCGCATTCTGCGACATCTGCAGATAGGTGCTAAGTTCTTCCCGCGTGCAAATGCGCGCACTCTGGCTGTACAAAAAGCGTTTGGTGCGTTCTTCGTTGACGTTGAGTACGGTTCCCTGCATGTGCGACAATGTACCAATGGCCGAAATAAAATTCGCGCCGCCATCATGGATATGGCAAAGCACCGCACCATCCGAACCGAACAGCCCCTGCAGCGTATAGATCACCGGCTTGGCGATATCTTCAAGCCGCTGCATGACTTTGACGAATTCAAATAATTTCCGGTACAGGGCATGGATATGTGCTTCACTCCGAAATGGGGGATGTTCTCCGCCCGGTACATTGTCGAAATACATGCGTACCTCCGTGAATTAGTCGATATAGCTGGCCGCATCGACGGCACTTCGCAGTTCGGATGGCAGCTTGAACCAGCGCTGCGGATCGTATTTGAGCGTGTTTTTCAGCCAGCTCAGACCTTCCTGCCGGCGGTTGAGATGGTTGATATAGAGCATGCCGAGATTGTGCATGCAAATCACAGCCGAACGATCAAGCGACAGCGCATGCCGATAGGCTTCGGCAGCCTGCTCAAACTGGCCTTCGCGCTCAAGCAGAACGCCTTTGTTCGACCATGCTTCGGCGAAATTGGGATTGGCCTGGATGGCTTCGTCAAAGAAGCTGGCCGCATCTTCGTACCGTTTTTCGATCATGGCAGCGGTGCCGCGATTGACCAGACCGCGCGCCTGTTCGCCCAGCGCAATGAATGCCAGACCGCGTCCTTCCCAGACTTTCGCATTATTTTTATCGTTTTTCATCACGGCTTCGAACGCATCCAAAGCCGGTTTTGGCTGGTTATCGGCGAGGAGCGCAAATCCAAGCGAAACCTTAACTTCGGCATCATCTTTGTTCTGGTGAAGTGCGAGGGTATAGGTTTCGATAGCCTGCTTAAACTTTTTGAGTGCGGCGAGGATGTTGGCTTTTTCTCGCAGCGAATCGAAATCGGTCGCCTTGAACGAGAGGGACTGTTCGATGTGTTTGAGCGCATCCTCAAGGCGATTGTCGTTGCGCGCAATGATGGCGCGTTCACGCCAGAGCTCGGGATCTTCGGGCGCAGCTTTCAGGCCGTCCTGGATGCACGCATCCGCTTTATCATAGCGGCCGAGCGACGACATCAACTGGGCCGCTTTAATCCACGTGCGGATGTGTTTGGGATCGATATTGAGAATCTGGGTATAGAGCGCCAGCGCTTCTTTGTGCTGCTTTTTGTCTATAAGAATTCTCGCTTTGTTGTTGAGCGCAAGAATGTAGTTGGGATCTTTTTGCAGGATTTCGTCGAGCACGACGAGACTTTCGTCGGGCTTTTGCAGTTTGTACAGCGCAACGGCATATTCGATCTTGTGATTCACATTGTCGGGCTCAAGCTCGATACATTCCTTGAACGAAGCTATGGCTTCTTCGGGACGATTGGCATCGAGCATGGACCATGCTTTTTGCTTCATACGGGAAATACGTGCATTGTCGGCCATGATAAAAGCGCTCCTGTTTTGATACTGCGTTGAAACAAGCGGGTGCGGGGCGGCGTCTGAGCCCTGCAGAGGGGGGCGCGGCGTATGAAATAGCCGCGTTGGGGGGACACTTCCCCCCGCTTACCTCACAGACATAGTTTGCCATTTTTTGGAAATAATCGGTATGTAATAAAGCATCAGGTGATTTTTGTCGTTTTTTTTGATAATAGGGTGAATGGTTTGGGGTTGTTCTGACTGACCAGGAGAATACGTATGAAAAAACTTTTACTGTCGATTGTGATGTTTTTCGTTGTGCTGACCGGATTTGCGGCGAATGCATCGGCTGTGGATTTGACGAGACGCCTCGGCGTTGGTGTGGATTCGACAATTGCCAACTATCTCGACGATGGTCGCGGTGTTTCGGTTGTGTTCTATATCAATAAGTTTTTTGGGCTGCAGGTCATTTTCGGCCTGTCGACGCTCACCGCAACGATTAAAGATCCCAACCAGCCCAAAATGGACAACGGCATTAAAGGCACGGTTGTCGATTATTACAGCTTCGATACGACGATTACCGACTGGACTGTTTCGCTGCGCGGTCTGATTCCCATCGTTCTGACCAAAGATGTCAATCTGACGGGCGTCGTCGGATTTACGGCAAGCGGACGCGATTCGGACGGCTTTGCTTCGACGGATCCCAAATACATGCAGTTTAATGACGGCTATCAGTTCTCGATCGATTTGGGCGTGCGCCCCGAGTATTTCTTCAACGATCGGTTCTCGATTCACACGCAGGTCGGCATTGGCATTTCGATTCTGACCGAAAACGATTCGGCCGTCGTTTATGGCCTTTCGAGCTCGAACGAGGCGTTTGCTTCGACCAAAGCCAGCGGCGCACACATGAGCTTCTTTAAAAACGTCGATTTGCTCGGCGAGGCCGGATTTACGTTCTGGTTCTAGTGTGAATTGCAGCAGGAGTCGGTTGGAAGGATGAGAATTTCGTTTGTTTGGCGCACGCTGGCCATCATTTCGATTTTGGGAATGTGCGCTTGTCATTCGTCCAACCGCAGCCTGTCGTCGCTGATGCGCGATGTCGACAGCTACCATAAGGATTTGCTGTTCGACCGATATGAATATGCAGCCAGGCGCATCGCCCCTGCCAGCCGCATGAAATGGCTTGAGGCAATCTCACAGCAGGATATCCATTTCTCGGAAATCGAAGTCGTTTCGTCCGATTATTGCACCCCCAACAACCAGAACTGCGTGATCGTCCAGTCCCAGATGCAGTGGTATTCGGGAAGTTCTCCGTCCATCCAGACCTCCAAAACTGAAACGACCTGGGAATACGACGAAGACGCCAAAAAGTGGCTGATTGTGGAGCAGAACTGATTCGTTTCGCATTGCGTCACACAAAACGCCATTTGCCACGCGATTTGCGTAATTTTATTCAATGACGCCGTTGTTTTTTCGCGTTTTTTGCCAAAAATTATTTGGCAAGACGGTAGTCAGAGTGTATCAATAATGCGTTAAAACTGAGCAATAGAGCCAGTTTTAACGCAATGTGTCAGGTTTTTTGCACATTCATATTGGATATGAGGGAGATAAAAAATGACGCAATCAGTTCGAAATCTAACCTGGCTATGGATGAGTTGTTTAATCGTCTCAGCATGTGCAGAAAGCAAGCATGAAACAGAATCGCCGGCTCTCCGTGAAGCGCCGTATGTCAATCCGAATCCGAATCCCAATCCGAACCCGGATCCGAATCCAAATCCAAATCCAAATCCCAATCCGAACCCAGATCCCAACCCTAATCCGAATCCGAATCCCAACCCGGATCCCAATCCAAATCCAAATCCGAACCCCGATCCCAATCCGAACCCGGATCCGAATCCCAATCCCGATCCCAATCCGAACCCGAATCCCAATCCTGGCACTGAATCCCACGATGGCGATCCGGTCGAAAGATATGTCGATGGTCTGCAGGTTTTGCCCATTACCTATGCGCCGTACACGACGCTTCAGCGCGCCCATCGCCCGACCATCGGCACCAAAGTATATGAAGAAAGCCGGGTAAAAGATTTGATCAAGAAGAACGAATTCCGGGTAAATGATATCGCGCAATACGCCAAATACGGCATGGGCTATGAAGTCGTCGACGGAGAGCCATGGATTCTGCACGAAGAATTGTTGCCGAAATCGGCACCGGAATTCTCGCATAAAGGCAAAAGCCTGACGTGGTTCTGGCAGATTTCGGATCCCCAGATTCTCGACCAGGAGAGCCCCTGCCGTATGGAAGGCGTGATCGTGGCTCCCTATGTCACCGCCAGTTCCTATCGTGCGCAGGGCAAATATTCCACGCACATGTTCGACCTGCATCTGCAAACCGCGATGCGGCTTTCGTCGATGGGATCGCGGCCGTTCGATTTCGCGCTCGTCACAGGCGATGTTGCAGACAATGCGCAAAAGAACGAACACGATTGGTTCTTCCGGATGATGAAAGGCGATGTGCTCGATCCCGATACCGGTGCGGATGACGATCCCATTCCCGGTCCGAACAACGATTTTGCCGATCCCTACTACACGCAGGGCATCGGCGATATGCCGTGGTTTACAGCGATTGGCAATCACGATCAGCTGTACATGGGCTTTGCGCCGGTCACCGAAGCGACCAATGCAGCCTGCGTCGGCGACACGGTCGTCGATTTATTTGACTTCATCCCCATCCTCGCCAGCCACATGTTCCGCGACGGCTATCAGAATGGTTTCCAGGATGCCTCAAAACCCGATTCTCCGGTCGTGACCACGGGGCATACACCGGCCGATCCGAACCGGCGGCAGGTGACCAGACTCGAAGCTCTCGAAGGATTCTACAATGCGCCCGGTTATCCCGCCGGTCATGGAATGGATCACAGCATCATCGAAAAGGGCTACGGCTATTATTCGACCTATCCGATTCCCGACAAGCCGGTGATTCGCCTGATTACGCTCGATTTAAATCGCGACGACTGGTCCGAGGCAGAATTGGCCAGCGAACAGTTTAACTGGCTGAGCACACAGCTCGAAGACGCAAAGTCCAAACACGAACTCGTCTTCGTTCAATCACATCACGGCACCGATGCCATGGGCGGATCCACGGTTTCCGCATCGACCCTCATCAATAAGCTGGCGTCCTATCCAAATGTGATTCTACACATCACGGGTCATGGTCATGCCAACCGCCTCAAGCTGAACAAAACCGATTCGGGCGGCTATTGGGAACTGATGCTGGCTTCGGTCATCGAATTCCCGTCTCAGACCCGAATTTTCGAGGTGGTCTACGAAGGCGAGGGTTATATCACCATCTATGTGACCAATCTGGATGCGAATATTCCGGTCGATACGATGGGCGATGAGGCATTGAAATATGCAGCAGCCCGCAAGTATTTCTCGATGTCGAAGGATTCGCGTAGCGAGTGGGAGAACGAGAAACCCGCACGCAATCTGATTCTGCGCACGCGCGTCCCCAAAGATATCTACGAGAATATCGAAAACTACGAGTGGTCTGATGTGATAGAATCCGAGACACTTCTAAAGAATCTGGAATATCATCCGTAAGCCGGGTTGCTGCAAAATTGTATAGAAAATATGAATTGGCGCGGCTATCTGCGATACGCCGCGCTTGCGGCGTCCTATTGCGCTGCTCGCAATACGGACGCCGCCTTGTATATTACTTAACCTGATGATACTCCTGGGGGCAAGTCTCTCGACAAGTTAATGTAATAATTTGATCGTCATATCCTGGATACTCTATTGTATCTTTTTGACACAGCAGTTCACCAGTTACGCAACATTGATTGATATATTCACGAACTATCGCATCAATCTTCTCGGCCTCTAAAAAGTAATCGAGTCTTAGTTTAACTGTACTTCCGGTAGGAAGACAGCACGAGCCGTCATTGCACATCATGCCGTCTTTACATGTATTATCGCACTCGCCGCAATGCATACCATCGGTTTTAAGATTTGATTCACAGCCATCGAAATCAGACAAATTACAGTCGGCATAATCAGTCATGCACTTAATGACATTATCATTGCAGCCTTCGATCTTCAGCGTACTATCATATTTTTCGAAACACTTTCCATTACAATACAGCTGAGAGCTGTCACAGGGCGTACATTTACCATTCCGACAAACCTGTTCCGAACCGCATCGATAACCGCATTCGCCGCAGTTGTTTTTGTCGGTTAAAATACTCACACAATTGATACCACACATTTCGTACCCGGACATTTTATAATTGCAAGTGCATTTCGGAACATCGCCGCTATTATCACAGCTGGCGTCTGTGCCACAGCCTACGCCGCAAGCCGTGCAGTGTTTATTGGTACCAAGTCTAACTTCACATCCGTTGGCAGGATTTCCGTCGGCATCACAATAATCTTTCTCACATTCATATTCACCACTCACGCACGCTTTGTTGACAATATGATGTCTGGGATCCAAACACCCTTTGTCGCCGCAGTCAATCTGATTGTTTCCGCATTTGCCCCCCAATGCTTCATTTATGGTGCAAACACCATTTAAGCAAATTTGATTATCAGCACATTTAATACCTTGATAATTCTGCATATCATAACCGGTGCTACAATTACCGGTCGCCCCACAATGTTCGTTGTCATTTTCAACACATGTGCTGCCATTACATCTTGCAGTTCCTGGTTTGCAAACGCATTCGTTATTAAGATAAAACGCATTCATGGCACAATATTGCCCATCTGAAATATATGCATTAGCACAGCTTCCGTTGATACATTTCTTAGAATTAGACTGAAGACAATTCTCAAATCCGATACATCCATTTTTCGCACCGCAATAAGTGTTGTCTGTCATCGGATCAATGCACTTTCCATTGCATTCAACTGTATTTTCCGGGCATCTGCATTTTCCCTCAATACAGTCATAACCGTTTTGTCTGGCGCAAAGCGAACCCGCGTTATCGCCCTCACAATCGAGTTTTCCGCCGCAGAACTGTCCATTCACCTGTGCATTAATACAATGTCCATTGCAATTGGTGAGCGCAGAATCATTGCAAACGCACCGGCCATTCTGACACGTCATTTCGCCTTCGTTGCAAACCGTGCCACGATTTTCGTTCAAACAATCTGCACTTGCGCCACAGTATTCATTATCTGTTTTCGGATCAATACATTTTCCTCCACAATAAACAGAGTCTTCCGGACATTGACAAACTCCATCACGACAAGCAATGCTGTTCTCGGTGTCACACGTTTGTCCTCTTGTTTCATCCGTGTCGCATCCATCCTTGGCACCACAGAACTGATTATCTGTGTTCGGGTCAATACACGTTCCATTGCATAATACCATATTCTCAGCACATGCACACACACCGTTCTTACACGATACTCCGTTATTGATATCGCATTTTTGACCACGCATGCTTTCGCAATCAGCACCCGCACCACAATAGTTGTTATCTGTTTGTGGATCAATGCAATGACCTTCACAAAGTGCCAATCCTAAGTCGCATATACAATTTCCATTGGCACAAACAAAATCTTCACCACATTTTGTTCCTTTGAGATTATCGCACGTTGCCCCACAACTATCTTTGCTTTTTGGATCAATGCAAACGATGCGTTTGGCATTATCATCCATTACCTCGCATCGGGTTTGCGTTGCATCACAGTTTGTTTTCAGACACTCCCCGCTGACGCATATACCATCACATGGACTATTACAACGCCCACAATGTTCGCTGGATGTCAAAACATCAACACATGAACTATTGCACACAAGTTTACCTTGCTCACATGGGCTACAAGCAATACCCTGCGATGTCGAAACGCAATATGGATGGCTTTTGGGGCACGATCTCGCATTAAAGATCCCTGTCTGAACGCTGTCTCCCGGCACAACGGTCTCAAGCGATTCCCCAAGCAATCCCTTAACATCACCACCGCCACAGAAAACCCTGTCGTCAATCGGCGGAGAATCAAGCTCACATCCAGAAAACATGTGGGTAAATAGAAGAAGTGATATTACTTTTAGATGAGATGTACGCATTTCTAACCTCCAAACGCATTAGATGCATTATGCAATACGCAACACTATGAATTGCGCAATTCTTGTAACAGTTCTGTCCTTTTGATTAAACGTACTATAAGACCGTGTGTGTTATATCCCATGTTATTCATGAATGCATCGCTAGGTGCTCGCCATGTTTATCCCATTGCTGCCGTTTCGCCTTTTACCAGTCGTCCAAGTTTCTGCCACTCAATCATTGCGGCCGACATCAAATCCTGCTCGGATATTGGCCGATTTTCGGGCGCTGCGAGATGCGCTGCATGCAGAATGGCATTCTTGATATGCCCGCCGCACAGCGCATGGTCCCGTGCAAGCTTGTAATAGTTAATATCCGGATCGACCTGAGCTTCTGGCGCGATCAATGTGCGCCACAGTTTTTGCCGTTCGGCGACACCGGGTTCCTTAAATGTGATGCGGTACTGAATGCGCCGTTCGAGTGCCACATCCAGGGTTTGCCCCAGATTCGTCGTCAGTATCGTAATGCCATCGTACCGTTCAATTTCCTGCAAAATGATATTGATCTCCATATTGGCATAGCGATCGGTGCTTTTGCTTGTCTGTGCCGTACGTTTACTCAGCAGCGCATCCGCTTCGTCAAGCAATAGTATCGATTGGTTCACTCGCGCCGCAGCAAACAGTTTGACGATATTCTCGCCCGTCTCTCCCACCCATTTGCTCACCAGATTCGACATATCCACCCGCTGAAGCGGCCGATGGAGTTCATTTGCAATGACCTCGGCGGCAAACGTCTTTCCCGTGCCCGGAGCTCCATCGAACAGGATGCAAAGTCCTTTGCCTGTTGCCAGATGACGCGCAAATCCCCATTCGTGCATGACCTTGCCATGACTTTTTGCTGCACGCAATATGGTCTCAAACACATCCATCTGATCGGGGGGAAGCACAAAACGCGAAAGGCGAGCGGCATCGGAATTTGTCTCCAATGCCAGACCGTCAAACGATTGTGACAGTACCGCACTGCATGCTTCGGACAGCTGATGAATGGAACTCTTATCGGGATTCGCACTTCGAGCAGACTGATAAAGACCGCAGGCATGTTCAATCTGTGCAGCACTGAGCAGATAATCGCTTCCAAACTGTTCAAGCAAATCAGTAGACAGATCGGGGAGCATCTGATGAAAAATCGCTTTTCTGCGGCATGGATCAGGATTGTCAAACTGTATCATTTGGTGCATCAGGCAAAGAAATCGCCCGTCACAGGATTCACGTTTTGTTGTTGTAAAAATCCAGACACCGTGTCTGTTGGCAATTGCCCTGCATAACGAATCGACGCCTGAACCATTGGCAATCAAAAGATCAACATTCGGTAATAGTACAATGGATTGATCTTCTGGTATTTCTTCAAATATTTGATGCCACAGATGCGTCTTGCAATGAAGCAGTGAAGATACATTCAACTCACAGAGAGGTACACCGAGCGAAGAAGCGAGATAACGGGCAAAGTGTTTTTTTCCGTTCCCAGGTTGACCATAAAGCATCAGATTATAATGACTTGCGGAAGCCGAACGCAAAATTGTGCTGCAATAATCCAGCAGTTTTTGATGTATATCTTCGGTCGCGAACAATATATCTCGTGGTGAAAAAACAGTATAATACGGGCTGTTTGAGAATAACACATCGGTACCTAGTTCCAGCCGTCGCAAATATTCCGATGTCAGGCAGACATCATACTGATCAGCCTGTTCATTATTCCTGAATTTGCATACAGAGCGGTTATTCAAAAACGCGCGAATGTCGCTTTTTTGATAATATGGTTCATTATCGCAAAGAGTATCAACCATCTCAAACAGGTCTTCCATCAGCTGCACATCTATGCCCGTGTGATGTGCATTTGAATGTATTCTGGCGCACAAATCCTGGAGTTCGCGATGCGAGTGATGCATATACAAAACAAGCACGACGTAAATTTCCAATGGTGTCAGACCGTCCTGCTCCGTCACTGATATCAGCGGTATCGAAACGCCGGATGCATGCAGTCGTTCAGCCTTTTGCAACCACAATTCCAACAACGATTCCAGCTGTTCATCCGTTTCAATTGCCGTAAACCGCTGACGTCGCAGATATCGGCTTAACAATGCCCGGACGAGAATATTACCCACCTTCAACACGTCCGAATTGGTATGATACTCAATTCGTCTGAGTGATTTAAGCGCATTGCATTCGTTGACAGTGATGTGATTAAGTGATTTATTCTGCATGGCTCATCAACTGCGGAAAATATTGTTTTGAAGACTCAGAAACCTTTACCTGACTGGAGATCTTCCAATTCTTTGTAGAATCGTTCACCCATTTAAAAGCTGAAATATCCAGATTGCGTATTCGTGTGAGATCCGGTGCATCTGTTGCTCTGAGAACGAGATTGGATCCACCGAACCACTCGCTGAAATTGCGCCATTCGGTCTTGCCCCATTGGTCAATTGACTCAATAAGCCAGACAACAACCGGTTCTTTGCTCAGCGTCTCTTCCCGAACTGCTTTACCATCCTTTAGTCGAATACCGTCAACATTACCCCGAATTGCAATCGTGTGAAAACCACGTGGCATTTCTTCGCAGCAAACCTCTGTTTTCCAATTTCTGCTATTGAAATTACCCGAGCCATTACAGTCAGCCTCAAGTATTGATAAAACAGGATCTCCCATATCCGGTTTAGGCTTGATGTCAAAACATACGTCGACGTTATCGTACAACACGCGCACTGTAAAAACAAAGGGATCATCATCATATCTTACCGGCGGATAATACAAGTTTGGATCATCAATGTATTTATGCTCTGGTTTATATGAACGCGAAACACATCGCCCCTCAGCATTACAGTATTCATCAGAATCACACTTAATTCCCTGGCAAAGGCATTGACCGTCGACGCATACTTCATACCCCTCACACCGCTTGCTGCCACACAAGCATGTACCCTCATGGCATTCCACATCGCCAAGTGCGACAGTACCGCTCACGCACATTTCCATTTCGCATGTCTCAAAATCATGGCAAATGGCCGTTCCACACGTGCTTTTGCCATTGTAACAGGAATAGTGCTTGGGCAACAACTCACCATTGCATAAGCAACCACCTTTATCATAATAATAACTCGTACCCTTACACGTCCCCTCGATACACCCAAGCCCACCAAGCGGCATATCATAACCTATATTATTATATTTGCGAGTACAATAACAATGCTTTCCATCAGTTGATGGTGAAAATGAATAGGCGCAATGATCAAAATCACATGCAAATCTGCCACAAGTATGCTCCGTGTCACTATAAGATGTATTCTTCAGTTCATCATCCAGAAATGCATTATGCCAGCATGGTACAAACACTTTGCGTTCTGTATCACAAGGTCTGTTTCTGTGATCGTAGCATTCACCATCACGGCAGGTACCATATCCGCAACCAGGATGCTCGCCGCAAAAGCACATCTTGAGTTGTTTTCTGCCGTACAGATATTCCCTGGTATCACTATACGGG
>CAMKRB010000005.1 GCA_946415045.1 uncultured Myxococcales bacterium | reverse complement strand
AATCAGCGACACCACATAACCATCAGCCGCAGGCGTCAGCATGATGTTGGATGGCGTCGCTCTGAACCTGTGGATTGGCAACCGCCCCAAAATCAATCAGCGACACCACATAACCATCAGCCGCAGGCGTCAGCATGATGTTGGATGGCTTGATATCCCTGTGCACCACCGGATCTGGCCGATTCTGCAGCTGGTACAGAATTCTCAGCATCTGCAAAATGATATCGTATACCTCAGCGATGGCAAAGCGATGTCCTGCCCGGAGCATACTCCCCAGCGACTCGCCCTCAATATATTCCTGCACCAGATACGAGCATGGCGGATTATCTTCAAGGCATTCAATGGCTTCATAAAACCGCGCCACACCATCGATATCCAGAGACGACAGCACTTCGACCTCGCGGTGGAACAGATCGTATTCTTTCCAGCTGGAAACCGATTCGATGTTGAGCTGTTTAATCGCAACCATCTGGTTGTCGCTCAGACGTCGGGCGAGGAATACCTTTGCCTGCGATCCCTGGCCGAGCTGTCGGATAAATTGATAATTCCCTGCAAGCGAAGGCGGCGTGGGTATGGCCAGCTCATGTTCTGCAGATAAGCCCGATTCCGGTTGCGAAACCTGCAATCGTTCTATATCAGCCGACGATATGGGACGAAATGCACTATCCATCATCACTGTTGATCCCATCGCGCTGAATGTCTGCAGTTTCTTTTGGATTATCCTGCGGTTTCTCCGTCTCTTTCACAATCTCCTGCCGGATTTCAGTGAAGAGCTTACCGAAATCTGCGGATAACGGCTTATTACCCACTGTCGAAAGATAGTTTTTAATAATGCCCTGGATCTGCGAGCGCACAGCAGGGAATTTCCGCATACACAAAAGCATATAACGTATAATGTCGGGATGAACTGCACTGTACCTGTCGGATTTGAGATAACAATTGAGCAGGGGTAATATCCCGGTCTGGACATCGGATTGTGTCAGCCCTTTATAATCTGAGATTCGGGCAATAGCTGGTCCGAGCAAATTGAGATCATTCCGATATTCAATAAACCTGTAGTTGGACTTCTTCTTTAAGCGTCTGGAATAGATCAGTCGGTTGGCATACATCCAGAACTCTTCTCCCGCACAACTCGATCCGACCACATCGTGTTCAGAAATGCAGTCAAGCGGGTATGGATACGGCATGCTCCGAACGATTTCGTCAAAATTCTGCCCTTCAATACGATACAGTATCGGAATCGGATCCCCCACACGATAACTATTATCCGGTTCATTAAACACAATACAATCGTGAATCAGCGGTTCATCCCGGAAATCATCCGGCGGATTGAATTTGTATTTAATCCGGAAAGCAGGCCTGCTATTTGTGACGATGAGATTTTCATGTGACAGAACATTTCTAATCGGAAGATATTCAATGTGGACGATTGTCGCAATCGTCTTGTGTCCATTCTTAAGCAACTCCGAAACATTATAGGATAAACCATGTGGCTGTCTGTTTTTCGATTTATTCAGGCGCATATTGCACACGGCAACAGCAATAAAGAGAGGCACTACTGCGATAGCAAAGACCCCAAACAGCGCAATGACAGCTTCGAAAGTAGGAATAAAAGCAAACAATATACAAATGATAAAGAAGAAAACCAACAAAGCCGTTTGCAGCGCATCGAGATACTTTTTATATCGAATCAGTCTGACATTACCAGAATCATCATTCTCCAGTTTCTCCGAAGATCGGACGCGGCTGCGCCAGTTTGCAAACTTATAAACATTTGGAATATTTCTTGGGGTTTCGTCAGACAGCGTCTGCCACAAAGCGATATTGCCCGGAGCCGCAAATTCTTTTACTTCGGTCAACCGTTTTTCATATTTGGTTTCGTATTTATAATCTGTCTTTTTCAGATTGTCGAGTTGCTTAAAATCACCTTTGCGAAATCTTTTAAACATCTGTATGAGCTGCAGACAATCGCACAGTCTGACAGAAGCATCGGGATCGAGCATTTTTCGCAGCGTCGCAACGAGTGCGTGGGGATACGCCTGCATCTCGGGCTCGAAGATGAGCCTGAAATCCCTGGTAGGCATCGTCGCAGGCGATATACTTGTAAACAACTCGACAGCGACCGCTGCGAGTGAATAGATATCGCTGGCTGGCTGTGGACGCCCCATCAATTGTTCGGGCGGCATATAGCCATAAGTCCCGGCAACCGTCGAACCACCGCTTTGCACCTGTGGATTGGCGACCGCACCGAAATCGATGATGGTGACATCATACCCCCCGATTATCGGCGTGAGCATGATATTGGACGGCTTGATATCGCGGTGAATCACAGGATCGGGGCGGCTGTGCAACTGATAAAGTATCGTAAGCATCTGGATGATGATATCGTAGACTTCGTCTGTCGTAAACCGATGGCCTGCCCGAATCATGTCGCCAACAGACTGTCCCTCAACATATTGCTGCACCAGATACGAGCATGGCGGTATATCATCGATACATTCAATGGCCTCATAGAAATGCGCAACGCCATCGATATTCAGCGTCGACAACACTGCAGCTTCCCGCCGGAACAAATCGTATTCTTTCCAGCTGGAAACCGATTCGATATCGAGCTGTTTGACAGCAACCATCAGGTTGTCGCTGAGACGGCGGGCAAGAAAAACTTTGGCCTGACTCCCCTGACCGATCTTTTTGATGAACTGATATTTCGCAGCAACAGACAAAGGCGTAGACACAGAAGGTTCAGACGTATCAGCAACATCCGTGTGTTCCCCTGTTACACACAATACAGGACGTTCAGCGGATACCGAAGGCTGTTCATCGGCTGCATCCTGCATTGGTTGAGCAATCTGTACTTCTTTTTCGCTCATGGTTTTCATCGTAGTCAAAGTGAATTTCTGCATTCTGTATGTGAAATCGCAAACAGAAAGCAATTATTTAAGGAACAAGGTTCTTTATCCGGTTCTGAACTCATCCGCCAGTTTGGGATTGCTAAGCGCTTTGTAATAATAATCAAATTGTTCTTTCGAATCACATACCGATTTTACCTGCTCGCGCACCGTCAGTTTGAGCGCAACATTGTGGCAGTCAAAGAAAACCCCAACAAGTGTACGAAGCAGCAATTTAATCTTATTGCCGCAGTTCGCATCCATAAAACCACTGGCGCATACTCCAATAGAAGTGATCACAGTCGGGGTAATCACGCTTTCATCAATCGGTCGTTTGTGCAGATAATCACAAATGATTTGAACATAGTCCTGTCTATACTTTTTCTCTTTCAATATATACACGCACAATTTGTTCAGCACTTCAGAATGCATGTACTTGAGCGAATTGCGTTTAAGCACAATATCAGCGAGTTTTGGTGAGAAAATATTCATCATTGCATGGTATGCCGCGCTGCTGTTATCGATCAAGTCCACGATTTTAGCTGCGACATTCGAAGACAAAGGCAGATCTTCAAGAATACTATTGATCAGCTCCTTACAAATTTCTTCGGATTGTATCTTCATTGTAGACAGATAATACGACAGATAGGAATTAATCTGTACGACATACCGTTCGTGTTTGAGACAATAAAAAAAGCAATTCAAACAATTCACATGCACCGGTGCGTACTGTTCAGCTTTGAGATAACAATTCAGGATAGGCAAAGCAGCCACTCGAAATTCTGTTTCAGATAACCATTCAGAACTAATCATATCGATCTCAACTGCCAGTTTCTGAAGGTCGTTGCGATACTTGATAAAACCGTATAGCTGATAATTAGTTAACGACTTGAGAATCGACAAATATTCCCAACCGGGGGTACTGTTATAAACGACATCGTTTTCAGATATATACTGAAGCGGGTACGGGAAAGGCATACTGCTGACAACTTCATCGAAATTCTGCCCGTCCAGATAATACAGGATGGGGAATGGATCACCCACGCGATAAGTATTTTCCGGTTCATTGTAAACGATGCATTCATGAATTAAATCTTCGGATCTGAAATCGTCCGGTGGATTGAATTTATAACTAATCCGAAACCCCGGACGGTCTCCCGCGACCAGAGCACCTTTCACCACCATTATATCCGCCGCAGGCACATATTTTATAGAAACAATCGTAGCGATTGTTTTACGGCCATATTTGAGCAGATCCGAAACTGTTTTCGGCATGGGTGTCACGATATTCTGCTTATTGGATGATTTATCAATTTGCGCGAATCTGTGTGAATCACTGTTTACAATCCGGGATGATATAGCCAAAATAATCGTGGTCAGAATGACATACAAGAGCGCAATTCCCAGTAACCAGGTTAGAGAATTCAACTCATAAATAACCATTAAAACTGGACCTGCGATAAAAAGCGCCAAAATCAGCAGACCGGTAAATACAGGTATTTTTTGGTTCTGATGCTTATCAGATACCAGATTGAATGAATTAGACTGATGAATACGTTTGGACCAGTTATTCTGCGCGTAGGCCTGTGGAATGTCGCGCGGCGTTTCATCGTCCAGAATCTGCCACAAATCGATATTTCCTGGGGCCCCAAAGTCAACAACTTCCTGTAACTTTTTGCTATATTTGCTGTCGATGGATTTCAGAGATCCCGTCTGTTTGAAATCACCATTTTTATAGTATTTAAACGTCTGGATGAGTTGTACACAATCGGCCAGTCTTCTGGAGCAATCTGGTTCGAGCATTTTGCGCAGCGTATTGACAAGCGCAGGCGGCTGCGACTGCATTTCGGGCTCAAAGATGATGTGGAAATCTTTTACAGGCAAATCGGCAGGAGACTTTCCCGTAAACAATTCGACTGCTACTGCGGCAAGTGCATAGATATCGCTGGCAGGCTGAGGTCTGCACATCAACTGCTCGGGCGGCATGTAACCAAAGGTGCCGGCAGTAGTCGATCCACCGCTTTGTACCTGCGGATTTGCAACAGCCCCAAAATCGATCAGGGAAACATAATAACCGCCATTGATTGGCGTGAGCATGATATTGGACGGCTTAATATCGCGATGAATCACGGGATTTGCGCGGTTCTGCAGCTGATACAGAATCGTGAGCAGCTGAATGATGATATCGTACACTTCATCAGTCGTGAAGCGATGCCCGGATTTGAGCATGCTACCGAGTGAATCCCCTTCGATATATTCCTGCACAAGGAAAGAACGGGGAGGTGTATCATCCAGACATTCGACAGCTTCGTAGAACAATGCGACGCCATTGATATCCAGAGACGACAGCACCTGTGCCTCGCGGCGAAACAAATCGTATTCCTTCCAGTTCGAAACCGATTCGATGTCGATTTGTTTGATGGCAACCTTTTCATTATCGCTCAGACGACGTGCAAGAAAAACTTTCGCCTGGCTGCCCTGCCCCAGCTTTTTAATGAACTGGTATTTTCCTGCGAGTGAGGGCGGAGTTGGAATTTCACTGGAAGGCATATCGGTTGCTGGTTCAGTATTTTCTGCCAAGTGTACTATATTCTGTTCTGTCATCACACGATTCCATCTGATATATTAGACACACCTGCATACAGGTGCACCGCATTGCAGATCTGAGTATGTCATAAAACAGCGCACATGTCTAAGACCGATTTCAAAAACGTGTGCGCGTCGTATTGGCGCAGCCAATAGACGCGCAGCGCAAGCGTATCGGGCTGCAGGCCCGATAGCGGCGCGCCGGCAAATCTAAAAAAAAGTATCAAATTGGCCCGATGAGTACTTCGCGTGGTTTTTGACCTTTTTGCGGCCCGACAACGCCTTCGCGTTCGAGCTGTTCTATCAATCGGGCTGCGCGGTTAAACCCGATATTGAGGCGGCGCTGCAAAAAAGAAGCGGATGCCTGGCGGGTTTCGGCCACAATGCGAACGGCCTGATCATACAAATCGTCGAACCGGTTATCGTCGCGCCCACCAGCAGCCTGCACATCATCCATACTATCTTCATCACGCGGGGCAGTGATATCGAGATTGTATTCAGGCTTGCGCTGCGCGGCCAAAAAACTCACGATCTGCTGCACTTCGTCATCCGAAACATATGCACCATGCACTCGCTGCAGGATACCGCTGTTCGGCGGCAGGAATAGTGAATCGCCGTTTCCGAGCAATGATTCTGCACCTTTGTTGTCGAGAATGACTTTTGAATCTACAACGCTGAAGACGCGGAACGCAATACGCGTGGGGAAATTCGCTTTGATAACGCCTGTAATGACATTGGCGGATGGACGCTGTGTCGCAAGAATAATATGAATACCAGCGGCGCGTGCTTTTTGTGCAAGCCGGGCAATGGCTGTTTCTATTTCTTTTCCGGATACCATCATGAGATCGGCGAATTCATCGACAACGATGACGATATATGGCATCGGTTTATAGATACATTCGCCGTTTTCATCTTTTTCGGCGACTTTTTCGATTGCTTTTTGCAGCGTCGGATTCTTGAGCTGCTCGTTGTATCCGGCGATATTTCGCACACCAAAGGATGCAAGCAATCTATAGCGGTTATCCATTTCTTCGCAAGCCCATTCGAGTGCCGAAGCTGTTTCTTTCGGCGTTGTAATGGGCGGCACGAGAAGATGTGGAATACCTTCATATACGCTGAGTTCAAGGCATTTCGGATCAACAAGTATAAACTTTACTTCGTCGGGAGTCGCATTGTATAAAAGGCTGCAAATCATTGTATTAATTGCAACCGATTTTCCGCTTCCCGTAGACCCCGCAACGAGCAAATGAGGCATCTTGGCCAAATCACTGACAACCGGCTCACCTTCACTATCTTTTCCAAGCCCAATCGTGAGTATACTTTTGGCATCTATAAACTGTTTGGATCCAAGCACTTCCTTGAGATATATCGTATTTCTCTTTTCGTTTGGAATCTCGATACCGACGACATTTTTACCGGGAACCGGTGCCTGAATGCGAATCGAAGTAATTTCAAGCGCCATCATGAGATCGTCGGAGAGACTTGAAATTTTGGATACTTTTGTGCCAGGCGCAGGCTGGTATTCAAAACGCGTGATAACCGGACCCGGGCAGATTTCGACGACTTGTCCCTGCACGTGATATTCTGCAAGTTTTTCTTCGATCTTTGCGGCATAGGATTTGAGGGCATCCATGTCGAAGCCCTTTTGTGTGGCCGGATCGTAGTGCAACAGCGAAAGCGGCGGATGATGATAGGTATTATCGGCACCCATTTTTTTCATTCGCTGTTTATCGGCTTCATCGAGTTCATCGTTGCTGGCGCGTTTTTTTTCTTCGGCGACGACAAAAGATCCGCGTGGATCGCGGGGGGCCGGCACATTGGGACGATTATCGGAAACGGGCATTTCAAAGCTGTCGCTGTCGTCATCGTCGATATCATCGAGCGAGATGAGCGGTTTGTTCAGCGTCGGATTGGCTTCAGCCATGAGCGAACGCAGTTCGGGCGAAACGGATGAAGCCGGTATGGCCGATTTGGTGCTTGCAGTCTGTTGCGTGACCTTATTCCGGGATGATTCTGGTGCAGAGGGTTCGGGACTCTTCGCATTCTGCGGCGCGAGGATTCTATCGATCGTCTCCTGAGCGACCTCAAGGGAGTCGCCGCTTTTTTCCATATAGAAGGAATTATCAGAGAGCGCCTGTATTTCGCTGGAATCGGCCTGCATCATATTGGCGAGATTTCGCATTGCCTGGGAATCCGCGCCAACCTTTGTCATCTGGCTGGAAGGCTTTTGGGAAGCGGGAGTTTCCTTTGGCTGTTTGATGCGGGTTGCAGCATCGTTCGGACGTAGTTCACTGCCGGATTCCTGAGGGATTTCATCGAGTTCCTCGGTCGCCAGCTGCGCGAGCAGTTCCTTGGTCATGTTTGAAGGGAGAGCCGGAGATTTTGGAGTATTTGCCTGTGGTTCCTGCAGTTCCTGAATTGCCACAGTGGGTCTTGAGAGCAGGCTTTGCTCCTTTTCCGGTTCCTGCGCAACAGATTTGGCGTCCTGATGCGAGGTTTTGCGGCCAATCGGCCTGGGTTTCCAGTTGCCAAGCACGCCGGTTTTGGTGAGTTCTTCGTGGTTGGTCGGCTGCGTTTTGGCAATCTGTTCGGGCGCAACGATCGACTCGAAATCGAATTCCGGTTCGAGCGCAGGTACGGAATGATTGCGTCGAACCGATCGGCCTTTTGGCGCTTTCTTGGTATCGCGATTGAGAATACGCGCCATAAGATCGCCGAATGCGCCACCTGAATCGGGTTTGACCTCAGCATCGTGCTGTTCTTCTTTCGGCTCCGGATCGATCTGAGAATCCGAAGTCACGCTGATTTCGGCAGGTTCTGGTTCCGGAATGCTGTCGTCGGATTGGGAAGCATCGTCACACGGGATTTCGTCTGAGAGATTCAAATCATCGACGGAATCGGCCTCCGGGGCGGGCTCAGGTATTTCGTCCGAGACATCGAGGTTGTCTTTTACGGGAGAAGCGACTTCTTCGATCGCAACTGCAACAGAATTTTCAGGCAATTCCTTTGGCTGCTGCGTGTTTAACAGTTCAGACGGGGTTTCTTCGTCGTAAATGCTCGCATCGGGATTGTCGAGATCGACGGAAGGCATATCCATCGATTGCGATGGCTCGGGAACTGGTTTTTCCTTTTTATCGGCAATTGCATGATAAATCGCCGAACATATCGTTTTGAGCAGTTTCCACAAACCGGCAAAGAATGCCTTAAGCCCGGTATCGGTCACATAGATCAACCCGAGCAGGCAAAGAACGATGCAAACCGCGATAAGTATAGAAGAAGATGTATAATTGAGCGCGAGCGAAGAAAGCGAGCTGCCCAGTACACCGCCGGCGGGATGTTCGAGGACTTTTGACTCGCCGAACATCAAATAAAAGAGCGGAGAAGCGCCCACGATGAGCGTGATAAGCCCAATAATCATGCCGGGTTTTACTTCGAGCTGACGGCCGCAGAAAGTGAGCAGTCCAAAGAGGATACAAACTGCGGAAAAGAAGAAAGCCGACACACCGAAGAGCGTGAGCATGATATTGGCGATATGCGCACCAATGAACCCAAAGATATTGAGATAGTGATCGACCCCCTCTGCCATATCAGCCGAGGTAAACGTAAACAGCATGAGGAAGAGGGCAGCGCCGATAATGATGAGCAGGACAGCAATCAAATAGCTGTACAGCTTGGATCTTTTTTGCACGCGTCTTGGGTTTTCGACGCGAATCGGTGCATTTGTTCGTCTGACATTGCGCGCCCCGGACGAATTCTGTCGTCTGGACTGAGTCTGGGAACGCTGAAGATCCCGGACCTGTTTCGGCGATGTCGTTTTGGCCTGCTGCCGTGTCTTTTTCTTATCACCGGCTGCAACCTTTGTTTTTTTCTTATCCTGCATCCCTGCAAACCCTAATCAGATTGATTGCGGTGCGAGTCCATTCGCACAGGGTAATTTTAGCATGTTTTTTGGAAAAGCCCCAAATTTTGGGTCAATCGATAATGGCAATCGGCTATCCGATTTGTGCGCAGATATTATCCACCTGTTGCGCAAGCCCGGAAAATCCCACTGTATTATAGATGATGAATTTGGCGCGCCGAATTCGATCGGCGTCATCCATCTGCGCTGCAATCCGCGATCGAATCTGGGCTTCCGGCAATCCATCGCGCGCCAGGATGCGTTCAATTCGTGTTTCGATTGGGCAGACGACGACGATACAGCCGGAAACGAGCTTATCCCATCCGGCTTCGAACAACAGCGCAGCATCGAGCAGCGCATTGCCGCTGCATTGTTCAAGCGCAGATTGCAAAGCGTGATAAAGGGCAGGCTGCATGATTCGATTGAGCGCCGCCAGAGCATCGGCCGAACCGAAAACGATTTGAGCGAGTCTGGAGCGAAGTACGCAGACGTGATCCGACGAATGGTCGAGCACATCATCGCCGAACTGCATCGCGAGTTCGGCGCAAATCGAGGGATCATGATGGAGTTTTCGCGTCATCAGATCGGCATCGATGATATCAAATCCGCGTTGGGCAAAGATGCGGGAAACTGCGGATTTTCCAGACCCCATGCCCCCGGTAAGTCCCCAGACAGCCATAATTTATGCTTTGGTCTGATTCGACGCGTCAGAATCCTCGGCAGATTTCAGCGATTCTTTCTGGTTTTCAATTCGCTGGGCTTCTTCTTCTTCGGCTTTGACTTCGCGCATTCCCCGCTTGTAGTTGCGAATGCCCTGCCCTATTGCAGATCCGAGCTGCGGAAGCTTGGTCGCGCCAAAAACGAGAAAAATCACAATGATGATGAGTACGATTTCCCAAGTGCCTATGCCAAATGCGAGTACCGGATACATAATGCCTCCATGCCAAAAAACGCGCGGACTGAATACACGCAATAGGTAAAAATGAAAAGAAAATACACGACATGCGGAAATCGATTGCGTTTTGCGTCGTATGATGAAATTTTATTCACATGGCATGGGGCCATCCTCTGTTAAAATTCCCAAGGAGAGAAGAAGATGCGAGTCGTCGATTTAATTGAGCTCAAGCGCGATGGTAAAGAGATTCCAGCAGCCGATATCAAGGCATTTGTGGATGCAGTCGTCAAAAAGGAAGTGCCGGAATACCAGACAGCAGCATTTTTGATGGCGGTATTTTTCAGAGGAATGCTCCCGGATGAGCTTGTTGCCTATACGCAGGCGATGCTTTACAGCGGCGACACGCTGTCTCTGAAATCGCTGGCGGGACAGTACAAGGTCGACAAGCATTCGACGGGCGGCGTAGGCGACAAGGTATCGCTGTCGCTGGCACCGATGGTTGCTGCATGCGGCCCGGTGATTCCAATGATTTCGGGACGCGGCCTGGGTCATACCGGCGGAACGCTCGACAAACTCGAAGCCATCAAAGGCTATCGCGTGGATCTGAGCGAGGACGAAATAGAAAAAGCCATTGCCAAAGCCGGCTATGTGATCACCGGCCAGACGGGATCGCTGGTTCCCGCCGACAAGATTTTTTATGCCCTTCGCGATGTAACAGGGACGGTTCCTTCGATCGAACTGATCGCCGCATCAATTATGAGCAAGAAGCTGTCGGTTGGCCTTAATGGCCTGGTGCTGGATGTGAAAGTCGGATCGGGCGCATTCATGAAAACGCAGGAACGCGCAGTAAAACTGGCCGACACGATGATCAGCATCGGCCGCGCCATGGGCACAGACGTCCGTGCATGCATCACGAGCATGGATCAGCCGCTGGGCGTTGCGGTGGGCAATGCAAACGAACTCATCGAGGCCATCGAAATGCTCAAGGGCAACGCACCTGCCGATTATTCGCATATCTGCTACACCCTGGGCACCGAAATGCTGGCCATGGCCAAACGCATCTCGAACGACGACGCTCGCCAGGAGCTTGAAGACGCCGTCAAATCGGGACGTGCGCTTGAGCAAATGCGTCTGAACGTGGCCGCACAGGGCGGTGATCCGCGCGTCGTCGACGACTACAGCCTGCTGACAATCGCACCGCATACCGTCAATGTGACCGCACCCCGCGACGGCTATTTATCTGCATTTAACTGCGAAATGGTGGGCAAAGCCAGCTGCATTCTGGGCGGCGGCCGCGAAGTCGCCGGTGCCCCGGTCGATCACAGCGTCGGCCTCGAAGTGCTGCACAAAATCGGTCACAAAGTCATCAAAGGCGATTCGCTGTTCAAAGTCTATTATCAGGACGAGAAAAAATGCGAAACAGCATGCAAAATGCTGCTCGATTCCGTGACCATCAGTGAAGATGCGCCAAAACCCAACGAACTGGTCAGAGATATCCGCAGATAACGTATCGTGAGGGGGCCAGGCCCCCTGCGGCGCTATTTGCAGGCAAATACGCGCCTACCCCTTATGCGGGGCTCTGCCCCGCAACGCCCCGGTTCACACCATCATTCAAACGTTTCTTTTCACCATTTTCTGTGAAACAGCGAAAACCTAATCATCTTCAAATGTTCGAATCATGATTTGTGGTGATGCAGTAATCTTGCCGGTTTGCGACAAATAAAAATCCTGCAGCCGTTCGATGAGCGGCAGCGTGGATGAACGGTATTTGGCCGAAATCGCAATCGCATCATATTGTCGCGACAGTTCTATCACATCCTGTGGATCCACCAGATCCGTCTTGTTGAGGATGCGGACGATGGGTTTGTCACCAAGATTCAGATCCTTCAGAATCGCTTCAACTGCGGCGATTTGCGAGTGCACCTGCGGATTTGAAGCATCAATCACGTGCAGCAAAACATCTGCATCGTGCAATTCTTCAAGTGTCGCCTTGAATGCCGCGACCAAATCGGCAGGCAAATCCCGGATAAAGCCGACAGTATCTGTGAAAATCACTTCCTGCAGTTTTGGAAACCGCAGTTTTCGCGTGGTGGTGTCGAGCGTTGCAAAAAGCTGATTTTCGACATAGACATCTGATTGAGTGAGCGCATTGAGAAGCGTGGATTTTCCAACATTTGTGTAACCGACGAGACTGAAGATGGGCATTTTTTGCTCATTTCGTTTTTTACGCTGCAGATTGCGGTGCGTTTCCCGGGATTTGAGTTCGCGCTCGAGCGCATGCATGCGTTCACGGGCTTTTCGCCGATTGAGTTCGAGTTTGGTTTCACCGGGTCCGCGTCCGCCCACACCGCCGGTTAAGCGGCTCATCGCCGTATCCTGATCGATGAGTTTTGGAAGGTTGTATTTGAGCTGTGCGAGTTCAACCTGGAGCTTTCCGTCGAGTGATTTGGCGCGCTGCGCAAAGATATCGAGGATGAGCTGGGTGCGATCCAGGATTTTGTGAGGAAGCGCGCGGGAAATCACGCGTGTTTGGGCAGGCGTGAGCTCGCGGTCGAAGATGATAAATTCGGCATCATCATCGAGCGCATGGAGTTCGATTTGCTGCAGTTTTCCGGTGCCCACGAGACTTTTGGGGTCGGGATTGCGGCGTTTTTGCTCGACGATTCGCACGACCTCAATGCCTGCAGTTCTGCACAATTCGAGCATTTCTTCGCGCCGCTCGTTTGCATCGCGCTCACCGGTATTGAGATGAACCAGAATCGCCGGAGGCGCAGCTGTTGCGGTCGCTTTTGCTGTGGTCGCACGCAGTTCGGTTTCAACTGCCGCCAGGATTTCATCGGCATTTTTCGGCAGCTCTTCGAAAGCCTCGACCGAATTACGCGTCACAGTTGCGCCCTTTATCGACGGAGACAAATGGGCATATTCCGCACGGCCGGGAGCCCCAAGAATATTTGCTTCAACAGCGACGACATAATCCAGCCTCAGTTTGGCCAAATCGGTGATTTCGTCCATCGTGAGCAGATACTCGGGATGCTGTGGATCAGGCTGGGTTTCGAGTGCAGTCACGACAAACCGGATACCCCGCAATCTTCCGATTCCGGCACGGCTGCGGCCGATATCCGGGAGATAGGCCCGGTCAGCACCGCCCAGCACAATACATTCGACATGACCATTGCGATTCAGGATGACCCCAACCTTTCGATGAAGCATCTCGCTGATACTGGTCATGCGATGCGCCAAATCCCGTGAGATCAACAGATTCTGAGGCACCTTGTCACGTCCCAGTGCTTTGAGTGCCTCGACCTCTCGCGCGCTTAAACCATTCGTATTGCCAAACAATGGCGTTGTCATAATGCTCTTTTCTTATCTTTAGGTGATTCTGCAGTTCCGGATGCGCAGCGGGAAAACGCGCATCCCCCGGCACTGCCGGGGGATGTTGATATACAGTTATTTGAGCTTTATATCATGCGTTATCCGGGAACTTTGCGAATATTGTGTTTATTTGCTGCGAATACTGGATTCCACCCTCTGACGGGAAGATGCGAAATCGAAAGTATCGTAAATCTTGAACCAATTGCCTTTATCAGACACGACATCGTAAATCTTCACAGCAGCATCCACTCGCTTGTCATCGCTTGAGAAAGCCTTGAGCACGAGGACAGCCTGATCTGAGGTGCAGTTGTCGGCGGCTGCATCGATGAGCTTATTTGCTGCACCAATGCGGTTGGAGTCAAAATCGTACGTTTTGAGAAGCGTCGCGATCTGGTCGCACGAGAAGTAGTTGCCGCCAGCGACTGCGGCATCGATGGAGACCTCTCTGGAACGATCATCCGAGCGCGAAACCGAATTATAAAGGCTGTTAAAGTTTCCAGCCTCCATGGCGCGTTTGGCTCTGTTCTGGGCGTGATTCTGATTCCAGTGGTTGGCTGCATGGTTGTTGGGATTGTTGTTCCAGCCGTTGTTGGGCACATGATTGTTGGGATTGTTGTTCCAGCCGTTGCTGGGATTGTGCTGCGCATTCGGGTTGACTGCGGGCACATGCGGGGCCGGGGCAGGATTATTGTTGGCTGCGGGCACGACGGGAACGACAAATCCGGGACGCAGCACCGGCTCTTTGTATTCGTTGTAGTTATTGATATTATCCCATTTCTGATACCAATTCTTGCTGCGTTTGGAAGATTTTTTACACTGGCTGCTGAATTCATTTGCAGCGGTTTTAGTCGCTTCGACCACTTTGTAGGCATCGATGAGATGGTTATTGCGGCTGCGAAGCAGGTAGTAAACCGTGCTGTAGTAATCGGAAGCAGCATCGTTGAGCGCATCAAGTTTTTCGGAAGTGTAGACGAATTTGTCACTGAGCGAAGCCTGTCGTCCAAGATCCGTATACAAATTGCGGTTAGCATCGATCAAGGCTTTGAGGGCGCTTTTAACCTGCGGATTGTCAACGCCCGAGGCAATCAAATCTTCCTGCAAAGACAGCAGCTTCTGGCTGATATCCATTTCAAACAGAACAAATTCCTGTGAATTGAGCTTGCAAACTTTTTCTTTTTGCGGTTTTGCGTCTGCAAAAGCCGGCGCGAGCAAACACCCAGCCATACCCAAAGTTGCGAATATGCGAATCATCTTATTCATAGTCCGTCTCCTGTCTCTGATTCAGTATCCAAAGTCCGGAATGCGTCTCGTATCGGGATTTGGAGAACTCACTGAATGCATTTAAAACCCAAAACATCCGACGCACAAAGCCGTCTGAGCACCGGTGTTTTTAACACGAAGCGGGGTAAACGCAAATACTGTGCCACAATTTTAAATCGATATTTTGAGGTAACAAACGAAATGGTTATGTTTAACCAGTGTGGATATCGCTTTCCCCCCGATGCCGGGAAGTGCAGGCATATATATCAGATATTGCGGTGGCGTATGCGCGCAGACCGGAACGGGCGAGCACATAGCCACCGCAGCGAGGCGTATGGACGGTGCGGGTTTACCCGCATCCGGCCATAGCCGAGCCCCACAAAGATCCAGACGAAATACATTAGCCCTCGATATATCGGTGTGCAGCATCTGAATCATCTTCAGCGGGTTTGAATGTGGGACATGTGGTTGTGCTGTAAGATTTTTGAGACAGAACTAAAACGTTGTTCATTCGATGAAAATTTGATAAAATATACATGGGAGTGTTTTTATTAGAGAGATAGAACGCAAACATAGGAGAGTCAGCATGTCATTGGCAGATCTTGCATCGAAGCTTGTGAAAGGAGCGGTGTCGCTGATCGACGGGAAGAAGGACGACCGGGACGCGGGCAACGAGACGAGTGGCGCGACAGAGAGCACGGAGACGGCGTTTTCGGAGGCACTGGTATCGAAATCGGGCGGACGCGCGGTGGAGATTCTGAAATCGGCGCAGCCGGAGGATTTGAAGAGCATTGCGCAGAACAAGGCGATGATCACGCAGATCGGCGAGCTGGACAGTGCGAGCAGTTCGGCATGTATGCTTGCGCTGAGTTCGTATCTTCCGAAGAAATCGGGTTCAGGCAAAAAAGACGACAAGAAGAGTGGTTCCGGGCTTTTGAACTGGGGCAAATCGCTGTTGTCGAAGGGATCGGATTTGCTGTCGGATGCAGGTGATGCGCTGTCGACGCTGGGCGGGAAGATTTCGGATGGGTGGCAGGAAGTCACATCGACCGTATCGGAAGGCTGGGACAGTCTGGTATCGTGGGGCAGCGAAAAAGTCAGCGATGTCAAAGAGCTGGTAACGATGTTCCGGGAGGATCCGCAGCAGACAGCCGAGGATCTGGTGACAGGATTTTCGCAGTCGGAGGGGTGGCAATCGTTTTCGACATCGCAGGCCGGACGTTCCATCATTGGTCAGGCGTATAACATTGCGACAATAGCGAGTACACCGGGCAAGAAACGCCAGGAGATGATCGATTCGAACCGCGAAAACAACAGCGCGATACTGAATAGCGACAGCAGCCCGCTGCTGACGACGCTGGGCAAGGATTCGGAATTTATCGAGCATCAGAACAGCGACTGGTCGGGCGTGAAATATGGATCCAGCACGATGAAGGATTCGGGATGTGGCCTGATCGCGACTTATAATGCGCTGGTGGCGCTGGGTGAGCATCCGACAGGCGACACGATGGTCGAGATCATTTCGAATTATGAGAAGGACGGCATGGTGCTGAATGGCAAAGCCGGCACATCTCCGTATGCGATACAGCAGTATTTTGAGAAAACGGGACACAGCACGAGCATGGTATCGAACATCAATTCGATGACGATGCAAACGCTTTCGGACAAGTACGAAACGTTTATCGTGGTGGGTCTGAACAACAATGCGGATTTGATGTACGGCGGCCATTATGTCAGCGTGACGAAGCAGGAAAACACGAAGGAAGAAGGTGCCGGCACAATGACGTATGTGGTGCACAACGGCAACAACATTGCCGGCGGATATCCGACGCTTTATCAGGCGGTGATGTGCGGCATCAGCGATTCGGATCCGAATCCGTTCCGGGTGATAGGTGTGAGCAAACCGGCAGAAGTCGTGGACCTGCCAAGCAGCAATGCGCTGGGCACGGGTTTGAAGAATCTGGGCAGCAGCTTTTTCGAAATGACAGGCGATTTCATTGTCGATGCAAAGACCAACGGCAAAAGCATTTCGGACAACATTCTGGGTTATATAGATGCGCTTGAGAACTGGGGGAAAGGGGCGATTCCGCAGAACGTTCCAAACGAGGTCATCGTCGATTTCTACAGCATTGCAAGCGACATGAAAACGCCCGGCCTGACGTCGAAATTCAAGGATTCAAAGCTGTTTGGGCCGCTTTATAAGGCACTGAATTTCGGCACGAACTCGCTGAGCAGCGAGCTGATTGAGCAGCATTATGAGAAAAACAGTTCGAAACTGAGTTCCACGAGCGTTGCAATCAATCCGAAGCTGAACAACACGGGCGATTATATCGAGAATCAGGCGCAGTGGGGCGGGATTTCGTATGGCATGGGCAGAGAGGAAGAATCGTTTGGCGACCCAAGCAACATGTCGTATTCGGGCTGTGAAATTATCGCGACCTATAATGCGCTGATTGCGCTTGGTGAAAAGCCGGATATGGCGTTGCTGATTAAGGGATATGAGAAGCACGGCATGACGCTGAATGGTCATGCGGGAACTGCGCCAACAGCGATTATGGACTATTTTGCCATGCAGGGATTTGATACGCGGATGCTGATCGATTTCTCGAACGACAGCGCGATTGAAGCTCTGGCGCAATACGACACCATCATTGCGACGGTATATAATGACGAGAATGATATCACGAATATGATTCATACGGTGAGCATCACGAAAGAGGTTGCGGATGGCAAGACTGTGTTCAGAGTACACAACAGTTACAACACGAAACCGACAGCCGAAGACCAGAAAGTGCTGGATGGCATGACGGATAAAGAGAAAGAGCGCATCATGTATTTCCAGAGCAAAGGCTATGCATCGCTTAAGGAAGCAGCTTTCAACCTTTCCGGTGCATCGACGAAACCGATTTCGCTGATTGGTATCAACAAAAAGCTGAACACGCCCTAGTCTGAGGCATTGAAGCGGCATGATTCGCTCCCCGGCAATCCGGGGAGCGAATTTGTTTTTTATGGCCATGTAAATCCTTGCATTACGCATGGATTCATGGTGCGACGCACGAAAGACCAATTAAAAACAGAATGGATATGACAGAAGAAACCCAGACCCAAGAGATGTTTCCGCTTCCCATAGCCGTGTATCATTCGCCGGTAGACGCGATGCATCACTATGGATCGCTGTTTATCATCATGTGTTTACGATATCTGAGGAAGAATCCCGAACGGATGATAAACGATGCCGGTGGCTATAGTCCCCGGAGTGTATCGCTGACTGAATTGATTCAGACGGTCACGCAGCAGAATTCTGAAGCGGCAGAGAAATGGCTTGAAACGCGGAAACTGCCGACGCTTGAGCAATGCGATGAACTCATTGCGAGCTATCGCGAATACATACGCCGCTGCAACGAGACGACGTTTGAAACAGCCGAAGCTCAGCTGGGATCGATACCTGTCGAGCAGCTTCGGGAGAATTTTCAGCTTTCGACGCTTGAAATCTATATCGTGCTTGTATGTGCACTGATACAAATGGACGAAAGGTATGCAAATGCGTGGCGGTATGTGACGGGAGCCAGCGAAAGAGAGATGCCGAGTGTATCGTTTGTATTGGGGTTACTCGGGTTTCTTTCCGAAGACAGCAACGAGATCTATCGGTGTCTGCGGCCGGATTCGACGCTTGTGCGGTACGCGCTTGTAGAGTTGATGAACAACCCATCGTGGGGCAAAGAATCTCCCGTAGCGTATTCCTATATTAAGGTACCGCGCCGGATTTTATCGTATCTGCTGGGGGATTCGGATGCCTATATGCCGCCGGCGGGCCATCTCATCCTGACATCTGAGAACGGCGCAATTGCAGGAATTGACAAGTCCGTCGAAAAGAATTTGCAGCGATGTCTTCAGAAGCCATGCGTGCGCATCGGTCTGATGGGAACTTATGGGATGGGGCGCACAGATGCGCTGGTACATTGTGCGAGTCACAGTGATCTTGCGGTAATTCGCGTGAAACTCGGTGAGCTTTATGATGTGCTGCATGGCACCGAAGTCACGCCGATGGTGTATTTCAGCGAAATATTTCGAGAGATGCGATTACGACGCGCGGTACTATGCATCGATACGGATCATTTATCGAGCGAGGCGCAGGCGTGGTTTTCGGGATATGCGGCGCAGATACGTCAGTTGTTTGAGCGCGAAACGCATTTGAAGCTTGGGGTTTTGCTGGCGCGCCAGACGACATTTTCACGCAGCATATTTGGTGAGCTGACGGAAATCGCATTTCCACAGCCGTCGAGAGAAATGCAGCCAAAGCTGTGGACGCAGGCACTTCGTCAGTATCTTCCGGAAGAATCGGCCCGTGAAATTGCCGAATCCATGTCGGTGGGCTATTGCCTGAGCGCTCACGAAATTCAGGCGACCATAGATCAGACTCTGTCGCGAAAACTGACGATGCCACTGAACCGGGTTATCACGCCAGAGCATCTGTCGGAAACCCTGAACAAAACCCGAGGTCACGGTCTTGAAGGGCTCGCCACACTGCGCAGCACATCACTGATGCTGAAGGATCTGGTGCTTTCGGGGGAAATCCGGAAAGTGCTGGATGAGATTATCTGCTATGCCAAATACAGCGAAGCAGTGATGCAGGACTGGGGATTTGCGAAATACAACGTATCGGGAGCCGGACTGAGCGTGCTGCTTTCGGGGGGACCAGGAACCGGAAAAACGCTGACCGCCCTTGTACTGGCCAATGAACTTGGACGAGCGATTTATGTCGTGGACTTGTCGCGAGTCGTCGATAAATATGTCGGAGAAACCGAAAAGAAGCTGTCACAAATATTTGATGAAGCCGAAAAGTCGCAGGCGATGCTGTTGTTTGATGAGGCAGATTCGCTGTTTGCCAAGCGCACCGATGTAAAAAGTTCAAATGATCGGTATGCGAATCTGGAAGTCAATTATTTGCTGCAGCGTCTGGAAGCCTATCGCGGTGTGACAATTTTGACGACCAATCTTGCCGGAGGACTGGATGAAGCACTTGCACGACGCATCCAGTTCAAGATTGAGTACCCGCTGCCCGATGTGAATCAGCGGCTGGAATTATGGAAGCGCCTGATTCCCCCGAAAGCGCCATGCGACAAGGATTTGGAACTGATGTCGATCGCGCGGTATTTCGAGATGAGCGGCGGACACATCAAAAATGCGATTTTCCGTGCATCTATTCAGGCAATTTCGGGCGGCGGTGTGCTGACCAAAAAACTGCTTTGGGATGCAGCCGTGCATGAATACCGATCGATGGGACACATCATCCGGGATAAAGGGAGCGATGAGACTGACTATCACTAGATATTAGTGAATAGTGAATAGTGAATAACGGTGCGAGCGTAACCCATATAATCAGTCGCGTTACCGCCAGCGCCCTGAATGGGCGCAATGTCACAGCCCGGGGTGCGCGCAGCGTAACCCCGGGAGAGGTAACAACGAATAACGAATAGTGAATAGTGAATAGTGAATAATGGTGCGAGCGTAACCCATATAATCAGTCGCGTTACCGCCAGCGCCCTGAATGGGCGCAATGTCACAGCCCGGGGGGCGCGCAGCGTAACCCCGGGAGAGGTAACAACGAATAACGAATAGTGGGTAGTAAATAACGGGTGTGACAGGCAGGGGCGCAACAATATGGGTCTGTATCTGGCAACGCAGTTGCAGATATGGTATAATAAAGGAGATTTGCAGTTTTTCTGCGATCATCGAAGCATGCACCGTTCGGTATGAACAAATGATTAAAACGGTGTCCCCCAGTTTTTGTGTATGTATCGCATAGATATCTGGATGGAGTTGCATTGATATGAGAAATCACCGCTTATTATATGGTTCGCTTTCGTTATTTGTCGTTCTTTGCGCATGTTCCGGGGGAGGGCACAGCAACAGCAGCTGCCGTGATGGGGATCGCATCTGCAGTGAACGGGATGGCATCGGCTATTACCAGATATGTCAGAATCATCAATGGCCCGAAGCAGTTCCATGCCCCGGCAACGCCGCATGTCTGGATGCGCACAGCTGTGTAAGTGCGCTGCTTCCGCAACGCCGTTGTCTTGAAAACAATACTCGCTGTATCGAAGTCGACGGCGAAATTGTCATACAGCAATGCACCGACAATGAGTGGATGGATACGGGACGCTGCGACGACTGGTCCTGTGCGGAATGCGAGTCGATCCCGGAGTGCAACGAAGGTGACATCAAATGCATGGGCCCGATGAATACGATGTATATCTGTGAAAACCGGACCTGGACGGAATCGGGCATTTGCCCTGGTCCCGGCCCGATTCCACCGGAACCGCAGTGCCAAAACGAAGAAAAGCGCTGTATTGCGAAGGACAACAGTGGGATTTATTCGCAGGTCTGCATCAACAATCAGTGGGCAGAAGACGTACTGTGTCCGGATTTATGCGCATTTGGAGAATGTACAGACGTCGTCACATGCACAGATGGCGATCAGATTTGCCAAATCAAAGAAGGCGATCCCGAAGACATCACCATCATCATGGAATGCCGTGATAACAGCTGGCAGGAGTTGGATGAGTGTGATTTTGGCGTTTGTATCGATGGCGAATGTAAACAATCGTTCGAAGAATGTGAGAACGACAGCAAAACATGCCGCATCGTTGATGGCGAGGTGATGACTGCGGTTTGTGAGAACGAAATATGGGTGAACCGCGAATCATGCCCGCGGGGTGTGTGTATCAATGGCGAATGTCAGTCTGAAGTCGGCGAATGCAAAGACAGCACCATCACGTGTCTGAAGTTGGGTGATGAAACCTATGTTGCATCTTGCATAAGAGATACATTGATTCCAATTGAGCGATGCGCATCCAAGTTGTGCGAAGATGGTAAATGCATCGATGGACCGGAGATATGTCAGGAAGGCGCAAGCCAGTGTTTTAATGATGGCAGTCAATCAGTGGTGCGCGTTTGCCGGAACAATGCCTGGGTCGATGATTTGATTTGCAGCCCGGAACAGCGATGTGTCGACAGCCAATGTATTGACGGTTTTGAATGCAAGGATGGCGATACCCGCTGTACACAGCATGCCGAAGGCGTTGCCACAGCCCAGATCTGCATCAATCAGCAGTGGATCGATAACGAAGTCTGCCACTCCGATTTGTGCATGAGCGGCAAATGCATTTATGATGTTCCCGAATGCATTAACGGCCAGATCAAATGTGAAGACAATTATACCGTCAAACGATGCGTCGATGAGCGATGGCAATATGATACCTGCATGCCCGGCAGCATTTGTATGGATGGTTTTTGTATCACGACGGTGAATGATTGTCAGGATGGCGAGATCAAATGTTCGGATGATGGCACGAGCCTGATGAGATGCGACGAGGGTAAATGGACTTATATCATTTGTTCACCCGGATTTTGCCAGGATAACCATTGCACCGATCCATCGGAATGCAATGAGGGCGAAACGATGTGTTCTCCCGATGGCATCCATGTCCAAACGTGTGTGAATGGCCACTGGACATCCCGCAGTTGTGCACCGGGGGTATGTATGAACAACAGCTGCCAGGAAATGCCGGAGTGTACAGATGGCGAGAGCTATTGCTCGGATGATGGCATCGTCCTAAAGTTATGTGTGAACAGCAAATGGACGTACACCGACTGCACTCCGGGCATTTGCACAGATGGCAAATGCAAGGGCATCGTCGAGCCTGAATGCAGCGAGGGCGACAAAAAATGCCAGGACATCAAAACATTCATGGTTTGCGTAAATGGCAAATGGACCATTGGCACCTGTGAAGCGATGGTCTGTAATAATGGCGAGTGCCAGAATAATCCGGAATGCAAAGACGGCGAAACCGAGTGCAGCGGCGATATCATTCTTGCCTGTATTGCCGGAAGCTGGGAAATGTACGACTCCTGTGCACCGGGCACATGCAAAGACGGCAAATGCGTCAGCGAAATGGAATGCAAAGACGGCGACTCGCGATGCAGCGGAAATTCCGCCCAATACTGTGTCAATAACAAGTGGGACTATTCCATCAACTGTGAGCCAGGCGTCTGCAAAGATGGCCGATGCGTCATTTCCGGAGTGTGCAAAGACGGAGAAACGCGGTGCAACGGAGATATGCTCCAATACTGTATTGACGGCGACTGGAGCTATTCCATCAGCTGTGCGCCGGGAGTCTGTGAGGATGGCAGATGCACCGATCCTGGCGTGTGTGAGGATGAAGAAATTCGATGCAACGGCGATATTCTCCAGTTCTGTTTTGAAGGCGAATGGAGCTATTCTATCGACTGCAGCCCGGGCATTTGCAGAGACGGCGACTGCTTTTATGACTGGGAATGCAACGACGGTGATACGCGATGCAACGGAAATACCCTTGAGCTCTGTGTCGATACCGCATGGAGATATTCTGTTGACTGCAGCCCGGGCGTCTGCAAAGACGGTGATTGTCATGTTGCCATGGAATGTGAGGAAGGAGAAACGCGGTGCAACGGAAATGCCCTTCAGTTCTGTGTTGCAGGCGAGTGGGGATATTCCGTCAGCTGTGCATCGGGGGTTTGCCGTAACGGCGAGTGCTACGACGCTCCCGCTGAATGCAATAACGGCGAAAAAGACTGCTCGAATTCTTCTACTGTGAAATACTGTGTGAACGGCAAATGGGAAGAAATCACCTGCATATCGAATGAATGCAAACATGGCGAATGTGTTGAAGTTCCGCCGCCTCCCACGTGCACCAACGGTCAAACCCAGTGCATCTCCGCAGAAGATCTTGCCGCAGTGCAGGAATGCGTGAATAATGAGTGGGTATTTAAGAAAGCATGTTTGTATGGTGTGTGTGTTGGGAACGATTGTACCGACATACATGAGCCAGAATGCGAAATCGAAGGTGAGCGCGTCTGCATATCGAAAGATCGCATCACAAGTGTACAGGTTTGTGAGGGCGGCTGGTGGAAGGATGCAGAAGTCTGCAGCACCCCGGTTTGCAACAACGGCATTTGCGGCGCAGCCGAATGCACCAATGGATCGCGGATCTGCGCGACCAAAGGCAGCAAAACCTATGTGAAAACATGCGAGAATCAGATATGGACCGATGGAGAAACCTGCACGACAGGGCTTTGCGAGGACGGCAGGTGCATCACGGAAGTTCCGGAGTGCACGGGAAACAGCAGACGATGCGCAACATCAAACGGTAAAACAATCGTTGAACAATGCGTGAACAAGAAGTGGAAACCCGTCGAAACCTGCGCTTCGAACCAATGTATTGCGGGCGCCTGTGTGACCGATGTCGAGGAATGCAGCAACGGTGTAAAACGCTGCGGCAAAAGCGGCAGAGACACCGTCGTCGAAATCTGTTTGTACAATTCCTGGGTTGTACTCGAAACTTGCGAATCCAACCAGTGTTCCAACGGCGTTTGCACGGGTACCACGGTGGTTTGTAACAACGGCGATCGCCAGTGTCTGACCGAAGACGGCATTACCCGGGCGCAAATATGCATCAACAATGAATGGACAAATGCTGAAATTTGTACTTCGGGTGTATGTACTGCGGGCGTTTGCAACGATTCTTCGGAATGCTCCAATGGTTCAAAACGCTGTATTTCGAAAAACGGTCAGACCGTGGTTCAGGTTTGCAGAAACAACAAGTGGAGTGATTCGGGGTATTGTGAATCCGGACAGTGTGTCGACGGCGATTGCGTGTTGCCGGTACGCCACTGTGATAATGGTGAAGAAGGCGATATCCGATGCATCAATGATGATAATTCCAACGGCACCATTAATGTTTGCCAGAATGGTGAATGGGTGATGCAGGATACTTGTAATTTTAATTCCTGTTCATCCGAAACCCAATGCGGTACATGCAACAATGCCATCTATTCCGTCTCTCTCTATGGACCTGTGAGTTTCTGTGTATATGGCGTGCCATATGCATTTGAGTGCAGCCACCTGCCCAATAAGACGCCCAAAGAGATGTGCTCCGGCGAATGTGATGGATCCATTCCGGATTTCTGCCGCAATTATTCCAAATACATCGGCACAGATATTTATCTAGGCGAAACCTATAAGTGTATCAATGGGCAATGGACAAATGATCTTTGCCCGGGACAATGTAACCGTGACGCAACGGATTGTGAGGACAGCTGGTAAATGAAAAATTATTATATAACCAAACTATTGACGATGACGGGAATTTGGATGGCCATGCAGTGCCTGTCCTGTGATTCGGATACCGATAATCTGACACATTATGAGTGTATCGATGGATTCAGGCAGTGCGCCGACATTGATAATGTGGGGCGTTTTCGAATCTGCGAAAACCACCGCTGGTCGGATTACCAGGCCTGTCCGGGACAACTTGCATGCAAAGATGACGTCAGCTGTATGCCCTATTATTCATTGGAACACCCGCAGCCTGCCGAGGCGTGCGATCCAGGCGTTCCGGACGAATGCAATGAAGGATTGCTGAAGTATTGTTATGAGGGCAGATGGGCCTATTTGCAGTGTTTCAGCGGTGTTTGCCAGGATGCGCATTCATGCGCCAAACGCTGCGAAGACGGTGAGTTCCGTTGTTTCGAGCCACCAAACTCAACAGTTGGCATGATCGTCAAATGCGCCGGCGGCGTCTGGGTTGAAGATGAAGTATGCGGCGGCGCATCGTGCAAATCGGATACGGAATGCGGACAATGCACCAACACTACCGCAGCATTATATGGTACCTGGGTGGGTTATTGCCAGCGCGGAACCGATGTCGAAGTTCAGTGTACGCATGGCGAGATCGACGGGAAATTCAGTCTTTGCACCGGATCATGCAATGATTCGTCAGAAGGTTTCTGCTGGGAACACCTAAAGCTTGACAATGATTATCACGGCGAATCCTATCAGTGTATAGACGGCGAATGGGTGCGCACCGAATGCAATGGCCCGTGTAATGCCGACAGCACAGGTTGTGCAGAGGATGATTCAGAATAGAGCGCGGCGCGTATTTGCCGGCGTTCTTTAGGAACGGCGGCAAATAGCGGCGCGGCATGCGCGTATTTGCGCTTATGCGCAAATAGCGCTGCCCCCAAAAACATCAGCAATCTCTGTTCAGCCAGAAGATCGAGGCCAGGTTTGCCACGATCAGAACGACCAGGCCGATGGAGAAATAGCCAACGATTGACAGCCACCATGCGGCATTGGTTGGGACGCCGTAGAAAAGCGCATCGATGCTTGCGCGGAAGAGAATGATGTACCAATAGGCGTGTGCAATGGCCGACAGTAAACCCCAAAAGACGACCCATAGGGAGGAAAAGCGGCGGTCGGGCGGTGCAGGCGTTTTCGCCATAACAGTGACGACATCGTGTAATACAGAGGTTTTGCCGGTATCGAGCGATTTGAGGTGTTCGTAGAGTTTTTGGCGTTCGAATGGATCGCGGCTGCTGCGCGGCGCATAAAAATAGCGCCCCATGATGGTCGTTCCGATGCCCGACAGCACCTGACAGACCAGGCACGCAGCGAGGATAGACAATCGGGTAAATGGTGCCGCCAGCAATGTATCGCCCACGGCGCTGCCGATGAGAAGCGCGATGGAAATGTACAGGAGTACGACGAGCAGATGCATGGTTGCGGCGAACAACACGCCGACAAATGCGCCACGACGATAGGGAAGCCTGAACAAGTTCACAGTGAGGGCTACGCATCCGGCGTAAACACCCATCAAACCGGCTGCCGCTATCTGTCGTTGGCTGAACATACGATTTAGATATCCAGACCCTTGACGTATTCGTTAAGGACACGGCGATCAGCATCGTGCGCAACGGGCACATCGCCATCGAGTTCAGAAATATTACCAGCTTCCATAAGGGTCACGCGCATCCGTGTATCTTCGCTCGCCCCGACGGCATATTCGAGCATTTTTTCGTCTGCTTCGGACAAACCATAATGCATGCGAATGACCTTTTCTTCGATGGGCTCGAGGAATTCGTAGGGTGTGGGCTCAGCCTTTTTGGCCGGCATAACCGTTGTCGTGGTACGAGTAACTTTTTGTGTTTGTTTTTCCTTCACGGGAATCTCTCCGTTCATGAATATGAGTCCGCATCTTGCGAGTTAAAGGCGCTGCCTGCGACGCTCTGGAGATTATCGCATTCTCAGATTAGGGCAAATTTTAGAGCTGTTCAAGGGGGGAAGAAAAGATTGTTGAGGATTTACCATGGAACGACACGACGTGCGATTCCCTGGCCCGACTGCATCAAGCCGTCGTATGGGAAAACGAGATACAGCGCATCCGCATTCCCGCTTTTTTCGGGGAGTACAGCGAGTTTTGTCACGCGAGAGATCCGGGCTTCGGAAGTCGTGCGCTTGAGTTTTCCGGAGGCCGCCTGGCCACGGAAGATATCAGCATCTTCGTCAACATAGGCATTGAGCGTATGATTGAGACCTGTCGCCATATCGGCCATCACTACGATGAATTCCAGCCTGGACGACTGACGGACAAACCGGGCATCGGTCAGTTTCTCATTTCTTCCGGGAATATAGCTAAAGCCCACATGCGATTCTTCCGACAGTCTGAGTTCGCCGCTTTTGAGCATCTCGCTGGCATAGACGACAAAGATGCCGCCCTGTTTCTGCAATCCCGGCCTGTATTCGGGGGAAAGCAGAATCAAATCGGCGTGGCCGTCGTTGTTCACATCGACGTTCTGAGGAATGATTTCGAGACCGGCACGATTCTGTGGCGCAAGAATGCGAAGCGCCGTGAGTTCGGGCGAAAGATCGCTGTAAACCTTGTCGGATCGACGACCAATCGACGAAAATACATAGACGGTCGAATAATTCTCGTTCGACGCATTCATAGATTTGGCAGCGCGCACAATTAAATCGAGCTCGCCATCCAGATTGAAATCCATCACCTGGAACTGACTGCCGAATTCTTCGTTTGATGTACCTTCGAGCACGAGAACGTCCGATCCGGTCAGGCTGTGAAATCCCATTTTCTGGTCAGCCCTGCCGCGAACGATAAATACGCTGCCGCTGATTTCCTTGTCGATCTCGCGATAGGGGGCACCGATGATGAGTTCGTCGAAACCGTCCCCATTGAGGTCCTGATAGCGCAGCTGAGCGCCGAGCGCGGAAACCGGCTCGTTTTCGAGGATATAGGTGGTGGCGTTGGTTTTGAGCGTTGACTCGGTCAGATTGAGGGCGAGGGGCTGAGAAATATCGTCGGGCAAAGGAATGGCGGCGACAAAGCCGGTTGCAGATTTCACCGGCATATCGGGCACCGCGATGGTAAGCATCGTTTTTCCAGACGAGGATTTGGAAACTGCAAAATCTGAAATGGCATAATTCTCGGGACCGAGTATCTGAATATCGCATCCTTTTGCGGTTCCAAGTGCAATATCCTCGCCCTTATGGTCTTCGCGAACCATGCAAATCACACTGCGATTGCCGGCGCCACCTTGTGAAAACCAGGCCAGATAATCGGCATTCTGATAATGGATGCGTTTGACGTCGGTCGACAAACCACCGCCCTGACTTGGCGCAGTGATGGTCATAAAGTTATTGCCGAGGGTCGAAGATGACGGGAATTCCGAAACGGCACCGAGTACAGCCATTGCACCGGTTTTTTCGCGATGTTCCGGGTCGGCCGCCATGCGCACCACTGCATCGCGTTTACTGTCGCCATCGATATCACCGAAATCGGCACCCAGTCCAAAGCTCATGAATTCCGCGCCATTGATTTCGATATCCGGACGCAGGTTATGTTCGACAGACTCGACGAAATGGGGGCCGCCCAGATAAACCGAGAGTGCGCCGTTATTCTGCATGCCGGCATAGGGTGCGGAAATGACCAGATCCGGACGATTGTCACCGTTGGCATCGACCGCACGGATGCGATAACCAAATTGCCCGCCCTTCCCGGATATCTGAAGCGACTTCGGCTGATCTGCCGATAACTTCGGCATGGCATTCGAATCAAAAACATAGACAGCGCCTTCGTTATTTGGCCCTTTGATCAATCTGTTGGGAGATGATACAGCCAAATCATCGCGTCCGTCGCCTGTAAAATCACCTGCAGCCACGCTGTAGCCGAACTGCGCATTTGCCTGATCACCGCTGATTCTCAGGCTGATTTCGTCGTCCGCCTTGCCGATGTCGATGACTGTTCCGTTATATCTGAACGGCTGATAAACGATCGTCACACTGCCGGCAGCCTTTTGACCTTTTGATGTATCCAGAGGCATGCCCAGCGCGATATCAGCCACACCATCGTCGTTGAAATCGCCGATGGCACAGCTGTGCAGCACGCGGATCCCACTGGATACCGGGCGCACGATTGTCGTTTTGCCGTACAGCTTCGAACCGATATCATACGACGATTTATCCCAGCTCCGGCGCATGGTAAGCAGTGTGACCTGGCTGGCAATCACCGACTGACCACTGAGACGTCCCATCGAAGCCAGCGCCAGATCCGTGATGCCATCGTGGTTCAAATCGCCGGTACACATCGAAAGACCAAGACTGGATCCGGCCTCGGAAGTCACGAATGACACATCTGCACCGCCTTTCTGAAGCACATCATAGACGCCTTTTTCGCGCGCATTTCCGCCATAAAACAGGTGTACAGCGCCCATCTGTCCGGGCTCAGAAACGGCCATATCCAGTTTGCCATCGCCATTGAAATCGCCCGTTACGATATTCATGCCGAGCTGGCCATTTCGGGTATGCCCATCGAACCGATAATCGAAAACCTGCAGCGATGTCGTATCGCGGATTCCCTCAAGGGATTGTCCCTGTTTGCCAAGCAATACATAAATGCTGCCGGCTGATGCAAATCCATTGGGACTCATGCCGGGGGCACCAAATACGATATCGTCGATGCCATCGCCATTCATATCGAACACAACGGGATCCATCAGGCGCGCACCCGAAATCCGGCTGCTGCCACCGACGATCTGCCCTGGCTCAAGCTGCCAGAGTTTATCTGAATTCTGCTGCAAATCCTGGCCTGCCACATACTGCGGCAGCATCACACCCATTAGACATGCGCACCATAACCAGCCACGTTTCTTCATATCAGACCACTTCACCCAAATCACGCGTTCGAATCACACTCCACCCCACACTTAGCATAGCTTTTTTTACCGATATCCGCAAATCTCCACGGATTACCGGATGGTTCCATTGGGCTGCAAAATACCGTATTTAGCCTGCACCGGTACAATATTCTGCGTCGCCATACTAGGCACTTTGTTTTGCAGCCAGCGATTCAGCATTTCGAGCGAGGGGTCATCAGAACGCCGTTTCAGCCATTCATCGCGATGTGCCAGATAATCGGCATCCGATGGCTGCCGAATCGACAGCACCCTGAACACGTACAGCCGATCGTTTTCGAGTATCGGGTTCGAAAACAGTCCGATTTCTTCGGGTTTGACATCGCTCAGCATCTCAATCACCTGTTTGCTGGCAACCAGATGCTGCGATTTGATTTTATAATACGACGCTTCGTTTGAAACATAGTGACCATCCAGCGCTCTTGCGACCGTATCCAAATCGACATCGGGCATTGCAAAGGCTGATTTGAGCTGCGCCGTCAGGTGCAGCGACGGCACGGTATCCAGCATTGCACGGCGTCCAATATTCTTTTGCACAGCCGGATCGTGCAAATCCAGCGGCTGCGGTTCTTCCAGCTTCAGCGTGATCTTAAAAGCGCGGTCAACCGGCGTCCGATCCATTTCAGACACGCTGCCAACGGGCATTCTAAACGCCCATTTGTTATCCTCGCTGCGTTCCTCGACGAGCGGTTTGTCTTTGCCATTCATCACAACGCATCCCGACATCTTCTCGGATTCGCATTTTTCAATGGCCTTATCCATGCCCTGCTGCACCGCGACCAACCGAAGCGCTTCCCACCGCCGCATCACATCGCTTTCGTTTTCGTCACCATTCACCAGATAACCCATTCGAACGAAATACACATGCGGCAGACCATTCAGCAACTGCGGATGCCGTCCCAAATATGCCGACAGGCTCCCCCCATTGTCCTCAAGATAGGCACTCAGCTCTTCATCACTCGGCGAGTTGTCGAAATCCGCCACTTCAACATGCATCACTCGCTCGTCGATATCATACGCCATGCGCATCACATCATCAGACAGCGTCGTGATGATATGCCCCTGAACTTTCAACGGAATCAGCGAATCGGCGATAACATCCTGAATATGATCGGGCGCAATCCCCAGCTTCGCAGCGAGCGCATTCACATCGGCAACATCGTTGGTCTTCAGCAATCTGGCCGTCTCCGCCTCAACCTCTGCAGGCGCAATCGCAATCTGATTCTTCACCATATAATCTTTCAGAAATCTGCTCTGAAAACACCGCTGCAATTCATCGCGCTGAAACTGCGGATTCGCAAGTGCCCGCTTCGAGAAATGCCGCCCCATCAGATTGTGCACTTCGATACAGCGGTCGTAATCCGCCATCGTAAGAGCCAAATCACCTGCAACCATCACGGCTTCTTCGGGTGAGCCAGGAAGCGGTGCCTGCACCGCACTCTGGTTGGGCTCAGTTTTCTCATGCTTCTGCCCGCACGAAACGCACATGCCGATCAGCATCAAAGCCGCAATATATCTATATTTCATCGTTATCCTCTCAATGATTGTTGCGCATTTGACAATTCGCAGCAATTATTTATCACACGTCGCATCCGTTTTAAATACAATGTGATGGGTTGGGGGCCAAGCCCCCCACGGCGCTATTTGCTGCGCAAATACGCGCCGCCCCCCACTGCGGGGGTGCCCCCCGCAACGCCCCCGGTTCTGCGATCTCCATGATTCATCTGCAAAATATATCATTCAGTTACACCGCGACGCCGCTGTTCTGCAGCCTCACCTGTGATCTGCCCTGCAAATGCTACTGTTACGGTGCCAACGGTTCCGGCAAAACATCGCTGTTGCAAATCATCGCCGGCGTCCTCCAGCCGTCGTCGGGCACCATCACCCTTCACAATAAAACGAGCTGGCGCGCATCACTATTTCTCGATCACAGTATTCTGTTCGACGAATTGACCATACAGTCGCATCTGGACTGGATGCACAGCATGTACGGCGATATTCAGAAACCCTCGCAATTGTTTCAGATAGAGCCATTCACATCACGACGCCCAGCCGATATGTCGGCCGGCGAAAGACAATGGTGCGCATTGTGCCTGACTTTCTGCATGCCGTGTGATATTTTCCTTATCGATGAACCCACCCGCTGTCTTGATGATGCCAGATGCACCCAGTTGCTGGATATCCTGCGTCATTATGCAGGTGATCACGATATCATCGCCACCGGTCATCGGGCAGATCATCCGCTCAGCCAGATTCTGTCGCCTGTATCTGTATCTGATTTACGATAACATGAAACGCATCTACCTGTTCTGCACACTTGTGCTGTTCCTGTTTGCCCTGCGCGATGCAGTGAGCCACTCGTTCGCGCATGCCTGCATTGATTTCTACAGGCTTTGGCTGGGCGTGATGCTGCTGGCATGGATACAGCACCTGCGGCCGCACGACATCCCCTCGCGGCTCATGTTCGTCATGTATCTTCTTCTCATTCAGCCCCCGGCAATCACCCCCGAGTCGATGTTTTCGATGCATTGGATTGCTCCGGCCCATATCCTGTTTTCGTGGACTGCCGGCTGCTGTCTGTGGGCCATGCTGAGTTTGCCTCAATGCGACGAAACTGACGTATTATCCAAAGCCATGCTGGTCAATCAGCTGGCAGCTATTGCAACCGGCATGATATGGGCCATGGATGCCCCCGACTGGGGCATGCTGTGGCAATGGGACAGCGTCGAAACCGGTTCGCTGTGCCTGTTTATTGCCGCTTACGCCCTATCGCGTTCCCACTCTGCATTCTGGCGTTATCTGTGCCTGATTCTGGCGATGTATCAAATCTGGAGCCTGTATCTGATGCCAACAGATCAGTCGCGCCACAGCTATGTGGATGCTCAGGTCAACGCCCTGATTTGGTATCTGTCTGCCGCTTGTTTTCTGGCATTGTTCATCTGCCGAAACCGCCGCATCCCCAAAACAAATCATCACAAAACATCCGCCATTCATCAGACAGCGCAATACACATGCGGCCTGTTGATGCTGTTCATTTACCTGTTGTCACAGGGCAATTTCATCGAGAACAGATGGCTGTATCCGTGTTTTGCCGTGATCTGGTGTGTGTGCGCAGCCGACCGCATCACCATGCGCCGTCTGGCGGCGGCTGCCGCTGGTGTCTGCACGATGATGCTTCCGGCATTTGTCAGTTCAGATGCCGATCAAATCCGGGTCGGCCTCGCCCCCCAGAATTCAGGCATCTCGCTTGCGGGCATCCGCATTTCAGACGCAGACAACTGCCAGATCTATCATGCGACTATTCAAAGCGACCTGCAAACAACCGATATTTCTGCGCAATCATGCAACCACCAGATGATGCCGATGGATCACCGCGACATGATCACACCAGGCGGCATCCAGAGATTCTGGTTTATGGATTACCAGGCCCGGTTTGGGGTTCTGCTGCTGCGGCGCAATATCACCCTGGCCATGCTGTATGAGATCTGGATTGTGGTGCTGTGGCTATGTTTTTTGCTGTCTGCCGCCGGTGTTTTGCATCCTGAACAGCGCCCCCATCGCAAACTGAACAAGCCCGAGCACAACCAGAGCTAAAACCGGCATCAGACAAGGCTGCTGCGACACGATATCATCACCGGCAACAAGCCCGACGAGCCATGCGGGCAATACCCATGGGCCGGCAATCACGAGCGACAACAAATGGCGCTGCGAAGGCCTGAGCGCAACTGTATACGGCTCAAGATTCACAATCATCGCGTGAGCCGCA